>JAITEC010000128.1 GCA_031282225.1 Oscillospiraceae bacterium
ATACATGGTGTCGGGCGATATGGATCGGGAACTGCCGCGCCCGAACACGCTCACGTTGAGCATATTTGTTCCCATGCTCTGGAACTGCTCGACCATGTACCCGCTCAGCCCGTTGCCTATGCCAACGATGAGTATTACCGCCATGACGCCTATAATGATCCCGAGCATAGTGAGAAAAGCCCTCACCTTGCCGGCGGCGATGTTCTTTATGGCCAGCTCAAACGACTCCAGGGGATTCACGACCCGCCCCCCTTGCCCCGCTCCGACGGCCCGTCGTATACGACACGGCCGTCTTCCAGGCGTATAGTGCGCCCGGCCATGCCGGCGATGGAGGCGTCGTGTGTTATGAGCACTATGGTGTGCCCCTCGCCGTGCAGGCGCCGCAGTATGGAGAGCACCTCTCGGCCTGTCTTTGAATCCAGCGCGCCCGTCGGCTCGTCGGCTAAAATGAGGGCGGGGCTGCCCACCAGGGCGCGAGCTATGGACACGCGCTGCTGCTGCCCGCCAGAGAGCTGGTTCGGCCGATTTTTCAGTTTGTCCCCCAGACCCAGCGACGTCAGCGCCTCTATGGCGCGCCGCTTGCGCTCGCCCTTGGGCACGCCCGCGTACATGAGCGGTATTTCCACGTTCTCGCGCAGGTTTGCCTTTGGCAGCAGGTTGTACTGCTGAAATATGAACCCCACCATCTCGTTGCGGATATCCGCGAGTTTGTTCTTCCCAAGCTCGCCCACGTTGCGCCCGTCGAGGTAGTACTCGCCGGATGTAGGCACGTCGAGGCACCCGATTATATTCATGCACGTGGACTTGCCGGAGCCGGACTGCCCGACGATGGCGACGAACTCGCCGCGCCTGACGGTCATTGTTATCCTGTCGGCCGCTCGAACCACGCTGTCGCCCATGTAATAATACTTAGACACGGAGCGGAATTCGATCAGCGGCTTTTGCCGTGTCCCCGTCATCCCCTGAACCCCCCGGACGGGCCGGCCCCTCCGCCCTGCATCGGGCGCGCTTCGAACGAGGCGCCGCCCTGCTGCGGGCCGCCGCCCATGCCAAACCCTCCGCCGCCAAAGCCCGGCATCATGGCGGCGCCGTCAGACTGCGCGCGTGTATACACGACCTCGTCGCCCTCTTCGAGGCCGGAGACAATCTCTATGTAGTCCTCGTCGCTGGCGCCCGTGACGACTTCCACGAGCTCAAAGCCCTCCGGCAGCGAGCGCACATCGCTCACAAGCGATATGTCCCCGCCGCCCCGGTTGACTATCACGCGATTCCCGCGCTGCACTGCCGCTATGGGTACTGTGACAACGCCGGCCACGCTCTGAGTTATTATCTCCGCGTTGACGTTCATGCCGGGGAGCAGGCCGCCCGCTTCGTCAATGCGCACGGTGACGGGATATGTCGTGACGCCGCCCGAGGTCGTGCCCTGAATGCTTATCTTGGTCACGACGCCCTCAAAGTTCTCGCCCTCCATGGCGTCCGCCGTGACGCCTACGCGCTGCCCCGTCTCTATCAGCTTGATGTCCAGCTCGTCGATGTTCATTGTGAATTCGAGATAAGACATATCGTATATCGTGCACAGCACCTTGCCCGTGCCCAGATTGTCGCCCTCCTTGTACACCTTCTCCACTATCGTGCCGCTTATCGGCGAGGTTATTGTGTACGAGTCCAGTTGGTCGCGCTGATTGTCGAGCGCTATCTCCGCGTCGCGCACAGAGCGGTACGCGCTGTCTATCTGATCCCCCAGCGACGTGCTGGACAGGCTGACCGCTATATCGCCCGCGTTCACGTAGCTGCCCTCATATACGTTTACGGATACCACGTCTCCCGAGGTGTCCGCAGTTATGTCGGACTCGGACTTGTATTTGAACGCGCCCGAAGCGCTGCACTGCGCGCCGCCCACGGACGCCGACGCCATATGCCCTGGCGCTAGCCCGCCGGGATTTGGCACGTCTATGGTGACGTACCGCACTATTACATTTCCCGCCAAGGCGCTGTTAGTCATGCCTATTTTGGCGACAGTGCCGTAGAGCGTCTCGAACGAGTCGTCAAGGGTGACCGCAGCGCCTTGCCCTATGTAAAAACCCGCAGCGTCCCCGGCAAGAAACGGTATTTCAACTGTCATAACGGAGTAGTCGGCCAGGTGGATGAGTTGCTGTCCCGGAGAGACAGCGTCCCCGGGCGTGACCGCGACATTCACGGCATAACCGCTCTCGCGCGCTATGACGTTCAACTTGCCCAGGCCCTCCACCTGCCTGTTGTAGTTGTTGCGCGCCGAGGACAGCGAGAGTTCGGCGCGCTCTATTGCGCTGGCCGTATCCGAGCTGTCAACGACATACAGCACGGTGTCTTTTTCTACCACGTCTCCCTCGGAGAACTCGGCGGAGAGGATCTCCCCCTCTACGAGCGACGTGACGGTATACGAGTCCGCCGGCGTCAGCGCGCCGCTCCCGGACAGCGATGAGGTAATGTCACGCGTCTGCGCCGCTTCCGCCGTGAAGAGCGAGACTTGAATGTCCGCCGCGGTTCGGAACTGGCCGTACAAGCGGCGCCCGACGACAAACACGGCCGCGAGCACCGCCAATACAACAGCCCATTTCACTATTCTGCGGCGCAGCCTGCGTCTCTTTTGCCGGCCGCCGGGAGGAGGCGGCATATCCGGCGCAAGCGAGTCCTCCGCGTCGGTGGGAGCGGAGGGCGGGAGCGCGCCTGGCGCGGGGTCCGTGTCCTCTGGCACGGCGGGGTTATCGGTTTCGATACTCATGTGCTCAGCCTCTTCCAATAAAGTCGGTAGTAGATGCCCGGTTTCCGGGAGACGAATGCGACGCTGTTGATTACACCACAATTTCCTTGAACTTTTATTGAAGCAAGAGCGCCGGATTCGCAACGGCGGCGGGGGGAGGTTTCAACCGCCCCGCCGCCGTGGGAACGGCTTCCAGTATACGCCTGTGCCCATGCGGTTTGTGTACATTCTATTAATATTAATAGAACAAATTGTAAAACATAGTAAAACCGCTTGAGAGATTGGGGACACATTCAAGCGGTCTTAAAAATTTCACATACATCTCGCGCGTCTCGCGCGTGCGTCCGGACGCTTGATTTGCAAAGCCGTCAAGTCACGTGCAGTTTCACGTTGTTTGAAGTCAGCCTGTCTTGCAGTGCGCGCACGTCCAGTTTTGCAAAGTCGTCCCCGAGTGAGGCCGCCGTTCCCGCCGCCTCGCCTGTCACGGCGCATGGAGGTATCACGCGTGTTATATCCCACATGGGATCCGTAACCGAAATATCTCTGCCGGCGGCGAGCAAATTCCGTATCTCCCGGCTGTATAAAGTGCCGAACGGTATCTCGTATACAGGCCCTCGCTTGCGCCAGTCGCCGGTCATGCCTATGCTGTCCTCCATGCGTTTCCCGTCGCCCGCGTCGTCAAGCGTATACGCGCCCGCGAGGCGGCGCGACATGCGCACCAGGGGTATGGTGGATATGGTGACGGGCACATAGGATTCGTCTGATTCGCGGAAGCGCAGTATGTCTTCGTACATCTTGCCGTGCGCCGCCGTGACCGCCCGGCTGAGTTCCGGGCCGTCTACGCCCGTGAAGCGCATTTTGTCCAGGCTGCCCACTTTTACGGCCGCGTAAGGGTCGCCCTCGGGCACCGAGCCGGGCGGAGGCGCCTGTCCCGGCGCTATATCCGCAAGCCCAAACATCTTCAGCGACACCTTGCCGCCCGCGTAATAATAATACCAGCTTGCAAGCCCGTTGCCGCCTTCGTGGAGCGCTGTCGCCGCACCGGCGAGGGCGCATATATCCGCGTCACCCGTGCAGTCGATGACCGAGCGCACGCCGATGGCAGACCTGCCGGATTTGTTCTGTGTTATTACGGCGGTTATTGTATCGCCCTCTTTCGCAACGTCGCACGCGAGTGTTCCATATAAGATAGTAACCCCTAATTCCAGCAACAGTTTCTCGACGCGCAGCGCGAACATATGCGGGTTGAACTGCGTTATGAAGCGCTCGCGCGCCCTGTCTTCGCTGCTGCCTCCCTCCAGCCACGCCTTTGGATAATTTGCCTCCGCGCCGTGCTCTATCGATAGCCTCAGAAGTTCCTCGCCCAGCCCGAAAATCACCTGGTTGCCCTGTCCGTCGCACAGGGGGAGATAGATGGTGACGAGCCCGAGCGTCGCCATTCCCCCGAGCGCGTACTCGCGCTCGATCAGCGTCACTTTCTTGCCTCCGCGCGCCGCCGCGATAGCGGCGGCGATGCCGGCAATGCCTCCCCCGGCTACGAGCACGTCGCACGACGCGACGATTTCCACTTTACGTTCGCGTTCCAAAATATACCCCGACATATGTATTCCCCCCGTAATTATTTATGTACGCGCCCGCCGCGCGGGCACGCGAGCGCGACCGCAAAGCCGCACCGTACGCACATTATACCAGACGGACGGAAATCAATAAAGATATATTTCATATCTATTATAACCACATGGCTATAGTTAACCCGCCGCTCGAAAAAGGCCCCGCAGAATTACCCGCAAAACGCTTGACAGCCGCGCCGGGGAGCCGTACACGTACGCGGCGTTCAAGCTCGGCACCGCCGCGCCGCCGGGCGGCGGTGCAGG
>JAITEC010000026.1 GCA_031282225.1 Oscillospiraceae bacterium
GTGCGCGGCAGCTTCGCCATATCGTAGTATGGCGCAAGCAGACCCTCCTGGGGCGGTTCGGGTTCCACCTCGGCGGGTGAGGCGGCTTTCGCGTCGGCATAGTCGTTCATCGCCTGCGAGAAACACTTGCCGCAATATACGCACTCTTTTGACCTGTCGAGCACGCAGCGGCGTATGCCGGCGCCGTCGTATGTAAACAGCTCGCGCCCGTCGGGGCCTATGGAACGGTTGATCTTCGACCAGTCGCCATCCAGGTACACCGCCGAGAACACTATGGGCTTCGTAATCCGCCTGAAGTTGACGGGACAGTGGTAGAGCTTGGGCGGCACGCGGATTATGGTGGGTTCCGTAATGCGGAACATCTCCAGCCGCTCCGGATCCTCCCCGAGCCACACGTCCACCTCCGCGTCGAACTCGAAGAAGTTGTTCATGTCCGCACCCGTGAACACGAGGTATTCGTCTGCGGAGTGGTGCGTGTGCGGGATCTCCATCGGCAGGGGTTTGTACACTGCGGTGAAGTCCATGTAGAGGCGCGCTTTTTCCATCATAGTTGTCCCCCGGAAAAACCCGCGCGGCGACACAAAACCGTACCAATTGTGGTTTTCAACTGGAATCTTGAATACTAATTCGTCAAACTTACCCATTTTACACGCCTCCTATGAAAAATAATTGTGCAACGTCATCATACGCCAAACGCGTGCAAATATCAATGTCGATTTTAGGCCGCTATTGCGCCTTGCGTATCTTGTCTCTCGCTTTCTCGAAGGAGGAATAAATAGCCAGGAAGAAGACGAATATCTCAAGGCGACCCATCAGCATACCGAGCATTTCCACTATCAGCGTGGCGGGGGACGCGCGGGCGGTGAGGCCGTTTGTCACGCCGCCGGTGCCCAGCACGGAATTGAACTCGAACAGCGCCTCCGAAGGGGACGCGGCGCCACGCTCGAATATCGTTATCAACAGCGTGCCCACTATGAGCGCGGCGGCGTAGACGAATATGAACTCCAGCGCGTCGTGTACCAGATGGTCGTCTATGGGCGCCTCGCCCTGTGCGCGCGTGTATCGCATGAGGCGGACGCTGTGGCTCGGAGAGAGACGGCGCTGTATGTTGGACTTCGCCGCGCGCGCTAAGATATACGCGCGCAGGAGCTTTATGCCGCCCGCCGTGGAGCCCGTGCCGGCGCCGAGCGTCATGAGCACCACCATGAGTACGCGCGCCGTAGGCGGCCACAACGCGTAATTTTCTGTTGAGTAGCCTGTTGTAGAGAGCATGGATACGCAGCTGAACACGGCGTTGTGCAGAGCGTCCCAAAAGCCCTTGCCATACTGGAGTGTCAGCGAGAGCGTCATCAGCACGGTGAATACGGCGAGTACGGCGAACATGAAGCGCGCCTCGGACACGCGCGCGGCGCGCTTGAAGCGGCGCCGCACGATCAGCAGCAGCCACGCGAAATTTGAAGCGCCGACCAGCATGAGGAAACTTGTCACAAGCTCTACGGGGATATTGTCAAATTCGCCTATGCCGCCCGGGCGGGTGGAGAAGCCCGCGGTGGACAGCGCGGACATAGCGTGGCACAGCGCGTCGAAAACCGGCATGCCGAACAGACGGTACGCAAATGTCCCTAGCGCGAGGCAGCCCGTGTAAATTAGGAAAATAGCAGTGGACGTGCGGCGCAGGCTGGGCAGAAAACCGTCGGGGTGCCCCTCGGCGTTGTACATGCTCATCATCTGCCGCTCTTGGAGCACCACGGCGATTATAATGATGAAGCCAAGCCCGCCGCAGTACTGCATTAAGGCGCGATGGAACAGGAAGACGCGCGGCAGCGCCCCGACATCGGCCACTGCCAGCCCCGCCGTGGTCCAGCCGGACGCGGACTCGAACAGAGCGCGCACGGTGCCGAGCTTCCCGCCGAGCACAAATGGCGCGGCGCCCGAGACGATTGCCGCGCACCACGCGAAAAGCACGGGCGGACTGCCGCTTTTCAGCGGCGACTGCCACACGCGCGGGGAGCCGGTTTGTTCGCTCCGGACGCCCTTTGGCGCCATTCGCGAGAGCGCCGACAGAACGATCCCGAGCAGCGCGGCGGAACCGGCGGGTATCAAAAATGTCGGCGCCCACCGCGCGTCCTCCGGGTAAAACGGCAGCACGAGAAGCGGCATGGCGGTTGTCAGCGCGATAAACAGCAGTATGCGCGGGTAATACCCGCTGCGGCGCCGCTCGGAACCCATTGCGTTCACCGCCCCGTAAGAGCGTGCGCCGCAGCCGTCTCATGCTCGTCGGAGGAGATGAGCACGAGCACGTCGCCGGCTCGTATTACGCTGTCGCCGCGAGGGATCATGCCCGTGTCGCCGCGCATAATGCATCCAATCAACACGTTTTTCGGGAGCGATACGTCCATGACTCGGAGGTCGGCCGCAGGCGCGCCGACGGGGATGGGCACCTGGGATATTTTTATGCGCCCGTCGCCTATGGGCACGAGAGTTGCTATCTCGTCCAAAAATGCCTGCTGCTCTATGATGCTCGTCACGGACGTTATCGCGCACACGACGGAGTCTATGCCCATGCGATAGAAGAACTCCGTCTTCGACGGATCCCCGATGAGCGCAACTGTCTTGGCGACGCCGAATTTCTTTTTACACAGCTCGCAGATGACGAGGTTGTCGTCGTCCCGCCCGGTGAGCGCGATGGCAATGTCGAAGTTGTATATTGAGGCGTCTTCCAGAATATACGGCATGGTACCGTCGCCGTTGAAAACGCACAGCTGCTTTATCTCCGCGAGCGCCTCGCAGTGCTCGCGGCTTATGTTTATCGCAGTGACGGCATACCCCTGCTTTATAAGCGACATGGCAAGCGTACGCGCCTTATGGAATCCGCCTATTAACGCGATGCGTTTTTTCATATATATGATTCATCTTCTTCTCGCACTTAGATGTTCAGCGCCTCCGGGTGGAGGATGTGCTCGATCTCTTTTGTCGACAGGAGCACGGGGGAGATGGTGCCAATGCCGAATTCTTGGTATACGCACTGCCTGTCGGGGTCGTACAGGCGCGCTATGACGCGCGGAACCTTGTACAGCTCGCGCGCTATCTGCGCTATCATTATGTTCGTGTTGTCGCGCTCGGTAACGGCTATGAGCGCGGAGGCGGAAGCGAGATCCGCCTCTTCCAAGATGGACAGTTCTGCGGCGTCACCCGTCATTGTCATGCCGTCGAACGACGGGGGGAGCTTGAGGAACGCCTCGCGCGAGACGTCGATAATGACTACTCCCTCGCCTGACTCCGACAGCGAGGAGGCGATATGGGCTCCGAGCCGCCCGCATCCGACCACCACGGTGAACGCCTTGACCGGCCTTGCCGCATTGCGTCCTTTGGCCGGGGCGCGAACATGCATGCGAATACCTCCGTGACAATAAATGGGTCTTGCATGCGCATATGATACTATGCTTGCGGCCGGATTGCAAGGATCATTTCGTTTGTCACGGCTGCGCCGTAACAAACGAGATACGAAGGCTTAGTTCTCGCGTTGTGACGCTCGCAGAGAGCATTTTCCGGGGACTGAATCCCCGGAAAATGCGAAATT
>JAITEC010000045.1 GCA_031282225.1 Oscillospiraceae bacterium
GCGCGAAATTGCCTGTTGACACACGCGCCGCCGCCATATATAATTGCGGACATATTTACAGAAAATCTGAAAGGACAGGATGCTTCGAATGTCAACTACACTAGCGAAAAAGGAGACCGTGCGGCGCGCGTGGCATATCATCGACGCGGCCGGCAAGCCGCTTGGGCGGACGGCGGTGCAGGCTGCCGTCTTGCTCCGGGGAAAGCACAAGCCCGATTACACGCCAAACGTGGACTGCGGAGATTTCGTCATCGTTGTAAACGCGGCCAAGGCCGTTCTCACGGGTAACAAGCTCACGCAGAAATACTACCGCCGCCACAGCGGTTGGGTAGGCGGGCTCAAAGAGGTGCAGTACAAGTGGATCATGAACACGCGCCCGGAGTTCGCCGTAGAGCGTGCCGTGAGCGGTATGCTGCCCAAAAACAAGCTGTCGAACGGTGCCCTGACGCGCTTGCGCGTCTACAGGGACGCCGAACATAAACACGCCGCGCAAAAGCCAGTCCTCTGGGCGGCTCGGTAGGCGGGGAGGCACAGGAGAGGGCATATGTATATAAGTAAAAAACCATACGTCTACGGCACCGGGCGGAGGAAGTCCTCCGTGGCGAGGGTCCACGTTTTTCCGGGAGGGTCGGGCGCTATAAAGATAAACGGCAGGGACATAGACGACTATTTCGGCCTTGAGACAATGAAGCTGCTCGTGCGCCAGCCGCTCGCGGCGACGGAGATGCTAGACAAAGTGGACATCGACGCCACAGTCAAGGGCGGCGGAGTCACGGGGCAGGCGGGTGCCATACGCCATGGGGCGGCGCGCGCCCTCTTGCAGATAGACGAGACCTTTCGCCCGCTCTTGAAGGCGGCTGGGTTGCTCACGCGCGACCCGAGGATGAAAG
Organism: Oscillospiraceae bacterium; assembly: GCA_031282225.1. GTDB lineage: Bacteria > Bacillota > Clostridia > Oscillospirales > Oscillospiraceae > JAISBX01. The sequence continues at coordinate 891 of JAITEC010000045.1, forward strand.
AGCGCAAGAAGTACGGGCTCAAAGCCGCCCGCCGCGCGCCGCAGTTCTCAAAGAGGTAGCCGCAGCGCGGCTCTGTGCCCGCGCGTTGGACCATTTCTTGATCCAGAGTCCGCGCTAGTCGGGGAGTCAGCGGTGCCCTGTTGCCTGCAACCCGCTACAGCAGGGATGAATTCCCGCCCGAGGGGGCGCTGTGTGCCGTCAGCCCGGGGCAAGTGGCGTTGACGGGCCGGTCTCGCGCAATACCGATTCGTGAACCATGTCAGGCGGGGAACCGAGCAGCATTAAGCGAAACCCGGTATGTGCCGCGAGGCTACCGGCTCCGAGCAGGCTGCCCCGGTAACGGGTATACCGCGTTCTCAAAGGCGGGTGCGCGGACTCTGGATCAGGAAAAGGGTCGGCGGACGGCGCGAAATAAATTTTGGAGACGCTGATGTATCAGGCTCTTTACAGGAAGTGGAGGCCCCGCACGTTCGACGACGTGCTGGGGCAGGAGCACGTCACAGGCACTCTCAAGAGGCAGGTGGCATCGGGTCGGCTGTCGCACGCGTACCTCTTTGTAGGCACGCGCGGCTCCGGCAAGACATCGTGCGCAAAAATACTCGCGCGCGCTGTCAACTGCGAGTCCCCGGTGGGCGGGAACCCGTGCAACTCATGCGCCTCGTGTACGGGCATAGACAGCGGCGCGGTGCTCGACGTGATGGAGCTCGACGCTGCGTCTAATAACCGCATAGACAATGTCCGCGCGCTGATAGAGGAGGCCGTATACACGCCGGTGTCCGTCAGGCGCAGGGTGTATATCATAGACGAGGTACACATGATGACGCCGCAGGCCTTCGGGGCGCTCTTGCAGATATTGGAGGAGCCGCCCGGACACCTGCTGTTCATCATGGCTACAACGGAGGTGCACAAAGTTCCTCCCACCATAGTGTCGCGTTGCCAGCGCTTTTCGTTTCGGCGCCTGGCGGCGGACACCATAGCGGGGCGCTTGGGCGCCGTGGCTGCGGCGGAGGGTTTCGCGCTCGAAGCGGAGGCGGCCGAGATATTGGCGCGCCTGTCCGACGGCTCAATGCGCGACGCGCTGTCGTTGCTCGACCAGTGCGCAGCCGGCGGGGAGGACATAGGTGCCGGCGCGGTGCGTGCGGCGCTGGGTCTCGCCGGCGCGGACAACGCGGCGCGGATAGTCGATGCCATACTCGACCGCGACTCCGCGCGCGCTCTCCAGGCGCTAGACGAGGTGTTTTGGGGCGGAGGGGACATGGCGGCGGTCATGGGGGAGATGACGCGCCTGCTGCGCGACTGCCTCATATCAAAGCTCGTGCCGAAAGGCGCCTCCGGCCTCCTCACGGGCGGTTACGGGGCGGCGCTGCTGGAGAGCCTGTCAAATAAAGCGACGGGCGCCGAACTCTATGGATGCATGGAGACGCTGTCCGATACGGCGCGTGATATCACGCGCGGCCTGAACGCCCGCATGTCTGCGGAGCTAGGCATCATCCGTCTGTGTGAGACCATCAAGATATAAGCCTGTCAACTGTCAACGTTTCAAGGGGGTGCAATTGTACTATGGCTAAGGGCGCGTTCCGCGGCGGATCGTACGGCGGCGGAGGTGTGAGCATGAACAAGATACGCCAGGCGCAGAAGCTGCAAGCCGACATGGCCAAGCTGCAAAGCGAGATGGAGGAGCAGACATATACAGCGGCCTCCGGCGGGGGAGCAGTGCGTGCCACCGTGAATGGCAGGCATGAGCTGACGTCTCTGGAGCTCGAAGCGCAGGCGGTGGACCCGGAAGATGTGGAGATGCTGCAAGATCTCGTCATAGCCGCCGTCAACGAGGCCGTCCGCAAGGCGGAGGCGAGCGCGAGCGAGCGCATGGCGCGGCTCACGGGCGGGCTAGACTTGGGATTCTAACGCTATGGGGATACCCCCTGACGGGCGGGCGCTGAGTTGAGAATGAGGAAAAAACCGAACTTGCGCCCTCGGCTTGAGCGGTGCGCGGAGCTGTGGGAGACCGAGCCGGAGCGCATGCGCGGCATATGGCTCCGTGAACACAGAGGGCACGACGAGGTACACGCCGAATTGGGCTGCGGCAAGGGGAGGTTCACGACAGAGACGGCGCAGGGCGCGCCCCGGATACTGCTTGTGGCGGTAGAGCGCGTGGCGGACGCACAGATAACGGCAATGGAGCGCGCTGTCGACATGGGGCTGCGCAACGTGAGGTTCATAACGCGCGACGCGCGCGACGCGGAGCTTTTTTTCGGCGATGGGGAACTCGGGAGGATATATATTAATTTCTGCGACCCGTGGCCAGGCGCGCGCCACGCGAAGCGGCGCTTGACGGCGCCGGTATTTTTGGAGTCGTACAGGCGCGTCATGAAGCCCGGCGGCGAGATACATTTCAAGACGGATAACGCTGATTTGTTTGATTATTCGCTACGTCGGTTCGCGTCCTGTGGGTTCGAGCTGGCGGATGTCACGCGCGACCTGCACGCCGGG
>JAITEC010000132.1 GCA_031282225.1 Oscillospiraceae bacterium
AGACAAACATTTCGTTTTGGGGGGCGGGGTTTTATAAGGGGGGGGGGGTGTGACCCCCGCCCCTTTAGCCGCCTTTTGGGTACTTTTCGGCGGGACGAAAAGAACCGCCGCCGGCAGGCATGACCAGCCACAGGCATTTGCCCACTTGCCATGCCCGCAACTTTTAATCCTATTGCTATTCCATTTTAATTGATTGAGTAGTATAATTGGCACAGACAGCGAGAATTTCTGATGGAGAGGTGTATCTATGCACAGTGTTGCGAGGAGGGTCATAGCGCCGGACGTTTTTTTGACATATGTCAGCACAGACAAATTCAAGACCGGCTGCCTGTCCGTGAACCTGATAACGGGGCTTGAGCGCAGCAGCGCCGCCATGACGGCGCTGTTGCCGCGCGTCCTGAGGCGCGGGGGAGGACGGCACAGCGACATGCGCGAGATAGCGCAGGCGCTCGACGGGCTATATGGCGCGCGCATTGAGCCGACGGTTAGGAAAAAGGGCGAGCTGCACTGCGTGGGGCTTGCGGCGGATTTTGTGGACGACGATTTCCTGCCACGAGGCGAGAGAGTGCTGGAGAAAACAGCTCAGTTGCTGGGCGAGTTGCTCCTGTCGCCCAAAACGCGCGGCGGGCTGCTGACGCACGAGTACGTGGACAGCGAACGCGCCAACTTGATAAACGACATTCGCGCGGGCATTAACGAAAAACGCGTGTATGTGTTGGATAAACTGCTTGAGAACATGTGTTCCGACGAGGCGTACGGCACAAACAGGCTCGGGACAGAGGAATCCGCGCGGGCTATAACGGCAAAGGCGCTCACGCGCAGGTACCAAGAACTCGTCGCCGCCTCCAGGGTGGAGGCGTTCTATTGCGGCGCGGCTCCCATGCAGCGCGTGACGGACGCGCTGACCGAGACGCTCGCGTCCATGCCGAGGCGCGACGGGATACGTTGGCCGAACACGGACGTCGTCCTCGCGCCACCAAAACCGGCGCCGCGCCGCACTTCCGAGGCGATGGACGTGCAGCAGGGCAAACTGGCGATAGGCTTCCGGCTCGGCAATTGCATGAAGGCGCCAGACTACCCGGCGCTCATGGTGTTCAACGCCGTGTTCGGGGGATCTGTGACGTCGAAGCTGTTCATGAACGTGCGGGAGCGCCTCTCGCTGTGCTATTACGCCAGTTCCTCCTTAGATAAGCACAAGGGAGTCATGGTGGTGTCGTCGGGCGTGGACTTTGAAAAAATGGACGAGGCGCGCGGCGAGATATACGCGCAGCTGGAAGCGGTGGCGAGGGGAGACATAAGCGATTGGGAGCTGCGAAGCGCGAAACAGGCGGTGATAACCTCCGTGAAATCCGCCATGGACGCGCCGTCGGGGCTGCAGGAACTGTACCTCGACCACGCCATAGCTTCCATTAAGTTCGAACCGGACGAGCTGGCGGCGCTCGCGGGCGCCGTGACGCGCGAGGAAGTGGCGGAGATAGCGGCCGGGGTGGTAGTGGATTCGGAATATATCCTCACGCGCCGGGACACCGTGAGCGACGGAGGGAGTATATGAAACTGCGCGATTACAACACGGTCCGGGAGCAGGTGTACACAGACAGGCTGGCAAACGGCATGCCCGTGTTCATTGTTCCAAAGAGGGGCTACAACAAGAGCTTCGCATTCTTCGCGGCGGACTACGGAGGCGCCGACAGGCGGTTTATGTACGCGGGCGAGTGGATAGACACGCCCAGCGGGGTGGCGCACTATCTCGAGCACAAGATGTTCGACACGCCCGACGGGAACGCGCTGACGGACATGTCGGCAAACGGCGCGTCCGTAAACGCGTTTACATCGTCCGATATCACGGCGTATCACTTTGAGAGCATGGAGAAATTCGAGGAGAACCTCGAGGCGCTGCTTAAATTTGTGTCTGTCCCGTGGTTTACGCCGGAGAGCGTTCAAAAGGAACGCGGCATAATAGGCCAGGAGATACGCATGACTGAGGACACCCCGGACTACGCCGTATACTATGGGCTGATGAAACTGCTGTACGCGCACAACCCCATACGCGACACGGTGGCGGGCACTGTGGAGAGCATAGCGGGGATAACCTCGGAAATGCTGTACAAATGCCACAGCGTCTTCTACAATCCGTCAAACATGGCGCTGTGCGTCGCCGGGGACCTGGATCCGGAGCGCATAGTATCGCTCGCAGCCGAAACGCTGCGCGGGGCGCCGGGCGAGAGGCCGAAGCGCGATTGGGGCCCGGATGAGGCCAAGCACCCTGTTTCGGCGCGGGCGGAGGCGACTATGGAAGTCAGCCGGCCCATATTCATGATAGGAGCGTCGGCGGACGCGGCGCGGACAGGGGACGGGTTTTTGCGGCGCGATATAGTGGGCTCGCTCACACTGAGGCTCCTGGCCGGGAGATCGTCGCCGTTTTATATGCGCATGTATGAATCGGGACTCATCGACAGCGATTTTTCGACCGCGTTCGAGTCGGCGGCAGGCGTTGCGCACAGCGTGGCGGGCGGGAGCAGCGACGACCCGGACGCCGTGCTCGGGGAACTTGGGAAGGAGGCGGCGTCCCTTGCGGAGCGCGGTCCGGACGGTGATATGTTTGAGCGCATGAAGAAGGCAGCGACCGGGAGACTGCTGCGCGCGCTCAATTCATTTGACAGCGTGTGCTATAATCATGTGAGCGGGTACTTCAGGGGTTACGACTCTTTTGAATCTGCGGACGTAATTGCCAGCGTCACAAAGGAGGACATAGCGGATTTTGCGCGGGCGAACCTGGCACCCGAGAATATGGCCATATCCGTTGTGAAGCCACGGCGGGAGGCGGCGAGTTGAAATCAAATGCCCTGATATCGTTCCCGATTTTCGGCGACGGCGCGCCGGTAGATTTGCCCAACTCCATAAGTATCTTCGGCATGGAGATATACTTCTACGGGCTGATCATAGCGGTTGGGCTCGCATTGGCGGCGGCGTACGCCATCCGCGTCCGCGAGCGTTTCGGCGTGACGCAGGACAACATCTTGGACATCCTCATCGCCGGGGTCCCGGCGGGCATTGTAGGCGCGCGGCTGTATTACGCGGCGTTTAACGCGGGGGATTATTTCGGGCAGGGTAAGTGGCTGAACATATTCAA
>JAITEC010000156.1 GCA_031282225.1 Oscillospiraceae bacterium
TGGCCCTGCGGTAGCCCGACTTTCCGCGGTTTTGCGTGTTGCGGTTCTGCCCGTCTGGCGTCTCGACGAAGTCCTCGCGAATCATGGGGTAGCGTATCCGGTCGTAAGAATACGCCCTGTTTTTCTCGGTGAGCGCTATGAACGCCGGCTGCGCCTTTCTGTTCGGCGTGAACTCACGCCCGCGCGCCTTGATTACCCATCCGGGCGGGTCAGTTTTATCGAAAACTATAGGCCGCACGCGCCTTATTACGCCGTCCGCCGTGTGTATGGCGATGGGCCCGCCGACGCATATGCTGTGCGTTACTTTTTCCGCCATATTCGTCACTCCTCCCTATTCCACTTCGACGAGCGACTTGGCAAAATCGTCGTCGTAACGGATCTTTATCATCGGCCCGACCATGTTGCCGCCCACTATCTCGAACAGCCGGATATTGAACACATCTGAGACCACTACTTTGTACATCTTTCCGTCGGGCGCCTTATAGAATCCGTTTAGCTTGAACAGGTGCTGCACCATCACGTTGTTTGCCATCCCTCACGCGCCCCTCCTCTCCCGTTTGTAACTGTTTTGCGCCCCGAATTTCTCGTAACGCATGTCTCCCACGTGTTTCCAGCCGGGCGAGCCTCCGATAGCCGCCTCAATGGCGGCCACCTCGTCCGGTTTCGCGGCGCCCTGTCCCCCCAAGCCCTCGTACCAGAGCTGGCGGGCGCATATGAGTTCGCCGGGGAATTCCGCCAGATACTTCCCCACTGCCTCACGGAGCGCCGGCACGTTGCCGGTGTCTACCTTTGCCATGCTTCCTCCTCCTTAAAATTCATGCTACAATAATAAGCATATCTCCTTAATTCTAATCCATTTGCGCGCCCGCGTCAATCGCAAACTAAAAATCCAATGCAAAATATTGTTAACATATTGACTGGCACGGCCGTTTGCTGTAAAATAACAAGTACTGTGAACGCAAATGAAATGGCGGTGTACATATGGCAATAATACCCGAGGTCAAATGCAAGAGGTGCGACAGGCGGTTCTCAGGCGTGCGCAACCGCTGTCCTTACTGCGGCACGCGCCGCGGCGCGCGCGGCAAACACGCCGACAACGACGAGTCGTTCAAGGGCAAGGCCACCATAGGCATCCTCGTGATGTCCGCGCTTGTAATCGCCGTTGCGGCGCTGCTCTTTACAAGCCTAACGTCCGACGACGCGGAACCCGGCAACACGCAAGACTCCGACACAGGCTCACCCACGATAACGCCGCTGGCTCCCAACGACGGGGGCGTGATCTCCGTCACGGGAACGCCCCTACCAACGCCCACGCCCTCCATAGAGGAGACCATTCCCCCACTGTCGCCTCCGCCCATTGAGTCAGTCCAAATAATGGCAAATGGCTCTAAGGCAACTGATTTCACAGTTAAAATCGGTGAAAAGGTATATCTGAAAGTGAAGACCGTACCGGCCGAGACCGTTTTCGAGCCCATTTGGGAGAGCAGCGACGAGGATGTATTTGTTGTTTTGCAGGATGGCACTGTTACGGGCACGGGTGTGGGCGATGAGATTGTAACTGTAACTGTGGGCGATATGACGGCAGAGTGCATTGTGCGCGGACGAAATCCGTGACGCGCGCGGCGGTGCCGGGGGACAGTGGGGCGCTGCGGTATATTTGGAAGTCCTCGTTTGACGACACCGACGGGGAGATATCGGACTTCTTCGAGAGCTTCGGCGAGCGCGTATCGTCCGTGATAGCTATAGGCGCGGACGGGAACGCGGTCGCTGCGGGGCACGCCGCCGCTGTGGGCGAGCTTGTGTCCCCGGGCGGCGACAGGCTCCCATGCGCCATGCTCTACGCCATCGCCGCGCTCCCCGAAGCGCGGGGGCGCGGACACGGCGGGGAGGTGACGCGCGCCCTTACGCTCACGGCCGGGGAACTGGGCTATCCCGCCGTCGTGCTGCGCCCCGGCGGTGAGAGCCTGTTTGAATACTACCGCCGCCGCGCGGGTTTTTGCGACTGGTTCTACGCGCGTGAGCTGGCTTGTAGCGCACACGATTTGCCGCGCGCGCATAACGCTCGCCTGCGCCGCTTGGCGCCGAGAGAATACCGCGCCGCGAGGGAGCGCCAACTAACCGGCACCGCGCATATCGACGCTGACGAGTCCGCGCTGGAATACCAGCGCAGGCTGTGCGAGCGCTCCGGCGGCGGAATGTTTGAAATTACGCTCGGAGGCGCGACCGCATGCGCCGTCGCAGAGTACGCGCCGGACGGCACCCTCATAACGCGCGAGCTGCTCGCCCTTGAAGGGGATCCCGCTCTCTTCGCCTCCGCACTGCTTGCGGCGCTGCCCGCGCCGTCGGTCACTGCGCGTTGCCCGGCACGGCGCGGTGACGGCACGCGTTTTGGCATGATCCACACGAGCCTCGCCCCCCCGCCGCCCCACATCTCCAACTGGTACGGCCCGGCGTTCGACTGACGCCGCAGCGGGCGCAAAACAAAATGAGCTATACTAACAAGCGCACATTTGAAAACCCCAAGGCCGCCAGGCAAAAACTATAGCCCCGCGAAATGGCACCCGGCTCCATTTCGCGGGGCTATATGCTGGAGCTGGCGGGGAGACTCGAACTCCCGACCTGCTGATTACGAATCAGCTGCTCTACCGACTGAGCTACGCCAGCGGAATGTTAAGTGACAAGGCGCATTGTACACCCATATCCGCGGGCTGTCAACCCCATTTTAGCGGCTGTTTTTTAAAAAAAACGTTTCCAACCTTACGGATACAAGCCACGTACCCCACGGTTACCCCACGGTTACCCCACGGTTACAAGCACAAACATCTGCGAGAATAAATTCGTTTGCAGCCATTTTCGCCCTCTCGTCCTTTTCGCCTACGGCGAAAAGAATTTTTGCGCAGGAGTGCGCCCCGTGCGACGGAGCAAAAATTGTCATATTCCGCAATTT
>JAITEC010000164.1 GCA_031282225.1 Oscillospiraceae bacterium
AAAATGCGAAATTTAACAATTTTTGCTCCGTCGCACGGGGCGCACTCCTACGCAAAAATTCATTTCGCCGTCGGCGAAAAGGACGAAAGTGCACAAACGGCCGCAAACGAATTTATTTCCCGTGAATTTTCCTTGTCTTTTGCGGTAAAATATGCTAAAATAACACAAAAGCGCAAATGTATGTGGCGGGGATCCCAAAAAACTGGCCGACTAAAATAAATTCCGATAGTGTTGTGGGCGGATTAGAGATGAAACGTTTTTTTCTGTACTCCACGCAGGGGAAGATAATAGCGCTGCTCCTGCTGTTCATGACGCTTTCCTTTGGAGCATCGTGGTTTACAGTGCACTATGCGTCGCATACTGCCATGACAGGGGCGAAAGAGGACAAGCTCATGGCGATCACCGTATTGCTCGACATAGGCTTAGGGGAGCGCAGCTTCAATGACATCCTCGCCGCGCGGGGCGCCCTCGGCGTCCCGCGCGGCGAGAAAATAGCGCTGCTCAACAGGGAACTGCGGGACATTACGGAAGAGGTAGCCTCGGCGTACCCAAGCTTGGGAGTTGGGTACTATTCGCGCGAGCTGGACGCCATCTTGACATACGGCCCGGCCTCGGAGTACAGCCAGACTGTGGGGATATCCATCGCGGAGGATCACCCGGGCCGCGCCGTCATGGCGACTAACCGGGCGGCCGTGCGGCGCGGATCCATGGTGCGCGGCGACATTATAAACGCCATGCGCCCACTCGTGCGGGGCGGCGAGGTCATCGGATACATATGGGCAAACGAACTGACAACGGATATTGAAAAGCAATTCAACAGCATTACCGACGGGGTACTGCTCGTGCTCTTCCTGTTCTATATCGTCTCCGTCTTTGCCGCCGTAGTGCTGTTCAGGCGCACGATGCGCGACGTTAGCAATGTGGTAAAGGGCGTGCGCGGTCTGCGCTGCGACCTCACAAAGACGCTCGACAGCACGGGCGGCGACCTTGGCGAGGTAGTGGACAGCATAAACGCGATGGCGACGGATATCTTAAAGGCCAACGAGGAGCGCAAGGCTCTGCTGATGGCCGAGGCCGCAAACCAGGCACAGCGCGATTTCCTGGCGCGCATGAGCCACGAGATAAGGACGCCCATGAACGGCGTCATAGGCATGACGCTCCTCGCTAAGGGCGCCCGTTCCGAAGCACAGCGCATGGAATATATCGACAAGATACATCTGTCCGCGTCGTTGCTGCTGGGTATCATAAACGACATACTCGACTTCTCAAAAATTGAAGCCGGAAAGATGGAACTCGAAAACGCGCCGTTTAGCATAAAGGATATCATCGAAAATGTCCGCGACCTCATTAGCCCGAAAGCCGACGAAAAGGGTCTGCGCTTGGATATCGCCGTTGACGGCTCCGTGCCGGACATGATGGTGGGCGACGCCCTGCGAATATCCCAAATACTGCTCAACCTGCTGGGCAATGCCGTTAAATTCACGCTGTGCGGCACCATATCGCTGGAACTTGCCGCCCAGCAGATCGACGGCGGCAAGCTGAGGCTGCACTGCGCCGTGCGCGACACGGGCATAGGCATGAACAGGGAACAGATGGAGAACATCACAAAGCCGTTCACGCAGGCGGACAGCTCCACGGCGCGCAAATACGGCGGCACGGGTCTGGGGCTGTCCATTAGCCGCGCGCTCGTGGAACTGATGGGCGGGACACTGTCTGTCGCGAGCGCGCCCGACGAGGGCAGCGAGTTCTCTTTCTCCGTCGTCCTCGAACCGCACTCCGGCCAATCAGGGGCGCAGCGCGGCACAGACAGCGGCGCGGCGGAGGGTCTGCGATACGACAGCTACTCGCTGCTCGTCGTGGAGGACAACGAGATAAACCAGATCATCGTCGATACGCTGCTGAAGGAAATGGGCTTTTCAGTGGATCTCGCGGAAAACGGACGACAGGGCGTAGACGCTTTTTTGGAAAAATCGTACGACCTCATATTCATGGACATCCGTATGCCCGTAATGGACGGCCTCCTCGCTACGCGCGAGATACGCAGTATAGAGGCGGGGTGGGCCGTATCCGGCGTACCCGCCGGCCGCCCGGCGCGAGTGCCCATCATAGCCATGACTGCCAACGCCATGCAAGAAGACCGCGAGCTCACCCGCGAGGCCGGCATGGACGGGCATGTATCCAAACCCATCGATATCGGCGAGATCCGCTCCGTGCTGCGCACGGCTTTGCCTGAACGATGATGCGGGCCGCACCCCAGCCGGGGCTCCCTTGCGATCGATATATGATAATCCTGAATACTGTGGAGATGTATGTAATGGATAAAAACGCCGCTGCCGCGAGGCAGTCCGTGGAGACCCTCAGGCAAGATATAAGCGAGGGCAAGCCGCGCAGGCTATATGTGCTGCACGGAGAGGAGCGCTATTTGCGCGACCGGATGCTCGAGAGCTTGCGCGCCCTGCTTAAAGGCGGGTCCGCAGATTTCGACCACAGGCGCCTGGCTTGGAAGAAGGCAACGGTCGAGGGAATACGCGCCGCCGTGGACACGCCGCCCGCTTTTTCGGAGTACGCCATTATCGAAGCGCGCGACTTCGACTTCTCGGGGGCAGGCGAATCCGATAGGCTCTCGCTCTGCCGGCTATTTGCCGACTTGCCGGAATACGCCTGCCTCGTCTTTGTGTTCGACACGCTGGAATACAAGCCGGATGGCAGGACTGCCCTGGGCAAGGCGCTGAAGAAATACGCCTGCGTTGTGGAATTTGGCTTGCAGGACGAGGCAAAACTAGTAAAGTGGGTCGCCGCCCACTTCAAGCGCCTCGGAAAGTCAATCAGCGCGGCCGACGCCAAGCACCTCATCGGCATGACCGACGGGTATATGGCCGGCCTGTGCAACGACATTGAAATACTCGCGTCGTATACGGCGGGCAGCGCCGTCACGTCAGACGACATAGACGCCGTTGTAACTCCCACCACGGAGGCGTTTACGTATAACCTGACCGACGCGCTCGCCCGCGGTGACTACGACTCGGCGGCCGTCGTCCTCGACACGCTGCTGCGCATGAGGGAGGCGCCGCACAAGCTGATTTACAGCATATCGCTGAAAATGCGGCAGCTGCTAGCCGCGCGCGTCTGCTTGGAAAACAGGCAAAACGCCGCGCAACTGGCAAAAATGTGCGATATCCGGTTCCAGTTCCAAGCAAACTCCCTCATGTCGTCCGCGCGCTCCATAACGCTCGACGAGTGCCGCGACGCTGTCTCGTTCTGCGCGCAGGCCGCGTACGCCATGAACAGCGGCGGCGGCGAGGAGGAACTCATAAAGCTGCTCCCCCGCCTGGCCATCTCCCGCCAAACACGCGCGAGCGCCGTATGAGGCGCCGTGTGCGCGAGGTCGTCGTCGTAGAGGGGCGCTATGACAAATCGGCCGTAACATCCGCCGTGGACGCTACAGTAGTCGTCACGTGCGGCTTTGGCGTCTTCAACGACCGTGAAAAGCTGGAGCTCTTGCGCGTATACGCAAATTCGCGCGGACTCATCGTGCTCACGGACTGCGACGGCGCCGGTTTTCTCATACGCGGCAAACTCGCCGGCATGATAGGATCAACTAACATAAAACACGCGTACATCCCCGATGTCTATGGGCGCGAGCGGCGCAAGTCCGCGTGCTCAAAAGAGGGCAAGCTGGGCGTTGAGGGCATGAACCGGGACACCATCGTCTCCGCGCTGGAGCGCGCCGGAGCTACATTCGACAGCGACGGTGACGGTGACGGCTGCGCCGCGAAAATGCCGCGCGGCATAACAACGCGCGACTTGTACTCCTGGGGCCTGTGCGGCTGCCGCGACAGCGCCGCGCGGCGCCGCGAGCTTCAGGCGCGGCTGGGGCTCCCAGAGCGCCTGTCCTCACGCGGCCTCGCCCAGGCCCTGAGCGCCATGTTCACGCGCGACGAATTCCTGCGCTCGGCTATATCCGCACATCCTCAAAGCCCCTGTCCGTGAGGATCTTGCGGTACCGGAAGCCGGCGTCACGCAGCAGCTGCGCCATCTCCGGGAACTTGTACGCGACGGACTCTACAGCGTGGCTGTCGCTGGACAGTATCACCTCGCCGCCGCGCGCGAGCAGCTCGCGCCAAAGCCACAGCTGCGGGTAGGGTTCCGTGCGCCCCACACGGTACATCGCGCCCGTGTTCACCTCAAAAAGACGGCACGTTCTCAGTATCTCCTCCATCGCCGCCATCGCCGCGTCGCGGTAGCGTCGGTTATCGGTGTCAAATTGCCGCCCGCCCTCGTTGTTCTTGTTGACGAGGTCAAAATGGCCTATTATATCGCAGCCAGTCAGGCGCGCCACCTGCGACTCGGCGGCGAAATACGACTGCGCGAACGCGTAGTAATCGCCGCCAAACAGCCTGTCCACAGTCTCCCGCTGCCCGTCCGGCCCGTCGTCCACAAACCGGTACTCGCCGTCCTTATTAACGAAGTGGGTAGAACCTATCACATAGTCGAACGGGTCTGTCGCCATGTCGGCCAATGCGTCCTGCTCAACGCCGGTGAACAGCGCTATTTTGCCGACGTATTTCTCTTTCAAGCCGCGCATTTCATCGAGGAAACGCGGCACGCTCTCCGGCGTGAGGTTTGCAAGGTCGACTTCCGATTCGACATCCGGGCTGACATGCGAGTGCTCCGATATGCCAAAAGACTCAAAGCCCGCGGCTATGGCGGCGAGGACCATCTCCTCGCACGTGTTCGCGCCGTCGGCATACGTTGTGTGGGCGTGCAGATTACACAGGCCTCTCATACCTCGGGCTATGCCCCCTCTCCGCGCGCATTCGCGCGCCGCCAAATATCGTTCCTGTAGTGCGCGCCCTCAAAAGATATGAGTCCCACGCCCTCGTACGCGCGCGCGGCGGCGGCGTCGAGGGTGTCGGCTACAGCCGTGACGCCGAGCACGCGCCCGCCGTTTGTCACAACGGCGCCGTCTCGCGTCTGCGTGCCCGCGTGGAACACCATTATGTCCTCCGGTATATGCTCCAGACCCGTTATCGGCTTCCCACTCTCATAAGCGCCAGGGTATCCCCCGCTCGCCATGACCACGCAGCACGCCGCCCCTTCTTTCCATTCTATCTCCGTATCGGACAGATTGCCGTCCGCAACGGCCTCGAAAATATCCATGATATCCGTTTCGAGCAGCGACAGTACCGCCTGTGCCTCGGGATCCCCGAACCTGGCGTTGTACTCTACCACGCGCGGTCCCGACGGCGTGAGCATGAGCCCGCAGTACAGCACGCCCTTGAATGTCCTGTCCTCCGCCGCCAGCGCCGCTATTGTCGGCTGTATTATATATTTCCCGCAATAATGCGATATTTCCCTCGTATACAGCGGGCTGGGCGCAAACGCGCCCATGCCGCCTGTGTTCGGCCCTCTGTCGCCGTCGTACGCGCGCTTATGGTCCTGTGACGCCGGCATCTGGACGACATTGTGCCCGTCTGAAAAGGCGAGCAGCGTAACCT
>JAITEC010000185.1 GCA_031282225.1 Oscillospiraceae bacterium
TGCCCATAACCGTAAATAGCACAGCTGTCAAAAACAGCACCGCGGACAAAAACATAAAGATATTAATTGCGTAATTCCTCGCCGGGGCGAAACCCGGCTCGTCTACAACGATCTTGTACGCTCTCTTGCCGAGCCATGGAACCGGCATATACCGTATGCGCACAATTGTCCCTTTAGGATGCGTGTTGTAGTCCATGTTCTTCGCGCCCGCAGCCGCTACGACAGTCTGCCCGTCGACTATGAACTCTATTAGCGGATGCCCGTAATTACGCGTTTTGTAGTTGACTACCTCGCCTCTGGCGTTTTTTGCCTCTCGCCTAAACTTTTTCTCGTGCGCCGCCATCGCGAGGGCCGTTATGAAAATGCCCAGCGCCGCCAACGCCGCGACGGCCGCTATGAAAAAACAATCGATATACTCGTTCGCCCGCACGCTCACCACCATGACCACGACCCCACCCAATCGGAGACCGCCTTTGCGCCCGCGCGCACCGCATCTACAGCCGCGCCGACATCCACATCAAACCCGACGCTGCCGCCTATGCCCGCGTAGGCGCCCACTTCAAAATTGAATTTCCCGTCCGTGTACCCGATGTCCGCGTGTACGCCGGCGCCCACGCCCAAACTGCCCGTCACGTTCGCCTCCACGCCGGCGACCGTGATGCCCGCGCTCGCCTCCGCCTCTGCCGCTACCGCCTCTGCCGATACGCCCGCCTTGAACTGCGGGTTTAGCTGCCCATCTTTGTCAAATAATGCCGACGATATTTCGCCGCGTGCCGCGACAGCGCCGACATTGAGGGACACCTCGCCCTGCGCGCCAAAATCGTCCCACCGCTCCTGCGTGTCCCCGCCGTACGCGGTGTAGGCTCCCTCCGCCGCAAGGGCAAGAACCGCAACGCTCGCCCCTATCTCCGCCTCCACTGTGGGCGACCAGAACCGGCTGCCGTCCGCTTCATACCGGTACATGCCGGCGCCTATCTCCCAGTGCGCCTCCGCCGCCCCCAGTTTGGCGCTGACAGCGCCGTATTCCCCGCTCCAGCCCCGTTCCGCGAGCGCCCACTCCGTCTCTTCGCCGTACCCTATGTACACCCCGCCTATTTTTTCCGCAAAATCGTCCTCTTTGTCGCTGCCATAAAAGTTCTTGAAGTCATCCGGCTCCCACTCGCGCTCGCCCTTTAACGACCAACTCCCGGCAGGCAAATTGGAACCGGGCGCCGCTACGGCCGGCGCCACGCCCGCAACGGCGGCGGGCCATGCCGACATGCCTACATATGTGCCCCGCTCCGCTTTTACGTATATATCCAGCGCCTTTTCAAACGCCGCGCCCTCCTGAGCCAGCCTGTCGGCGAGCGGACCGGCCTCCCCGGCGGATGTCAGCAGCTGCCGCTTCAGGGCGGCCATTGCGCCGTCGCGCGCGTCTATGCCTTTGGCTACCGCCTCAATCCCGCGGCCGTATCCGCCGAGAGCAACCGCCATTTCGCGTAATACAGCCGCCTGCGAGTTGTCGAATACCGCCCTGTATTTAGCCACCGCCCCGCGCCCCTCCCTTTATCTTGTGGTGCGTCCACTTTAACAGCCGGCACGCCAAGACGTCAAGCGATATGTAACGAACGGCACGATTTTTGTAACGAACTGCATGGGCGCGCGGCAGGGAGCGTCAGCCCGGGCCCTCACGCCCGCCCGGACACCCGGCCAGGCGCCTGCCCATTTCGTACGCGGCCTTGCAGTCCTCAGGGAACTGCTCGACGTGGCGCCTCTTCACCATATCCACGTCGAACATCGTGGCGGCGTACTTCGAGTAGTCCTCAAACTGCTGAGTCTGATACGCCATTACATACTCCGATTCGCCGATTATCCGGTCCGCCATGTCTACCAGCCCGCCGAAAAAATCCTTATAGAAATCCCCGGGCGCGTTCATCGTGAACACCCAGCCCACTTTTGTCCGCTTGGGGTACGTCGGCGTGCGGTCCTTGTTGTATGTAATCCCCGGGAACAGGTAGCGCTCCAAAAACGAGCGCGTCTCGCCCGTCACGTCGCTGAAATATATCGGCGAGCCTATGAGCAGCACATCCGCGTCTATGGCTCGCTCCAGCACCGGCGTCAGTCCGTCCCGCATTGCGCACCGCGCGAACTTGTTCTCGTCGAGCAGCTTGCACGAGTGGCACCCCGTGCACCCCTTGAAGTCCAGGTCGTATAGATATACCATCTCCCCCACGGCTCCCGGCGCGCTCATCGCCCCGTCAAAGGCGCTTTTGAGCATCCGCGCCGTATTGCGCCCCTTATTGGCGGCGCCGCAAACAGCCAACACGTTCATTTCACACTCTCCTCAAATCACAAAATATCTCGCCCTGCGGGGTTCCCACGCCGGGCAGCGATATTTTACAGCGTCGCGCCGCCCGATGTCAAATGCGACGGTGCCCGTGCCCGTGCGCTGCGGGTGCCCGCGCGCCATGCCGTTGATATTCGTCGCTTCCTAGTATATAATAGCGCAATAGCGCAATAGCGCAAACGGCCGCAAGTACTGCGTATTTTGGGTTTTTCTGGTCATTCCGGGTCATTGAGAGGTGTTTTGCATTTACAAAAGAATAAAGGGCGCAATATCCAGGCATATGTTTTCAGAAGACCTGCCGCTGCGGGCACGGCTTTTTAACATAATTGTCGGCATATGCCTCATACTGTGCGCGTTCGCCACGGTCGCCACGTTTGTGCAGGCAGCGTCGTTTTTCGCGCGGGCGGCAACTGCCGTCACGCTGGCGGTGATGGTGCTGCTGGTGTTTTGGCCGAATATGACGGGATACTATAGGTTCGGGTCATTCGTCCTGCTGACTTTCGTGTGCGACATTATGTTCCCCGTCATCTTTTTTTCGACAAACGGCCTGGGCAGCGGGATAATGATGTACATGTTGCTCGGGTCGATCATCACGTTTTTGCTGCTGGACGGCATGGACTGCATTGTAATGATAGCGATATATCTGGCCGTGGTATTGACGTGCATCTACCTCAGCTATGCCCGCCCCGGGCTGGTAGTGCCTTTCGACAACAGGGTCACGGTGTATACCGACAACGCGTATACAATGGTTTTCAGCAGCGTCGCCGTAGGGCTTATCATAAAATTCCAAAACAAAGTGTATATCGACGCGCGCAGGCGCGCTGAAGAGGCGTCCGCTGCCAAGGCGGACTTCCTGTCCAATATGTCGCACGAGATGCGAACCCCGATGAACGCCATCATAGGCATGACCGCCATAGGCCATGCCGCCGCAGACGTCGAGCGAAAGGATTACGCGTTCTCAAAGATAGAGGCCGCCTCGTCGCACCTGCTGGGCGTAATAAACGACATCTTGGATATGTCAAAAATAGAGGCGGGCAAGCTGGAACTCTCGTATGAGGAATTCGATTTTGAGAACATGCTGCAGAGAGTGGCGGGCGTGATAAATTTCCGCGCGGAAGAAAAAAACCAGAATTTCACGATGCATATCGACAGCGACATCCCGCGCGCGCTCATAAGCGACGACCAGAGGCTGGCGCAGGTCATAACGAACCTGCTTAGCAACGCCGTCAAATTCACGCCCGAACACGGGAACATAAAACTCAATGCGCGCCTTGTGGGCACAGGCGCGTCCGGGTGCTCGATATGCGTGGAAGTCGTGGACGACGGCATAGGCATAAGCCCCGAACAGCAGCTGCTACTGTTCGTATCGTTCCAACAGGCTGAAAACAGCACCTCGCGCAAATTTGGGGGCACGGGACTCGGTTTGGCAATATCGAAGCGGATCGTCGAGATGATGGGCGGCGAGATATGGGTGGAGTCGGAACTGGGGCGCGGCTCCACGTTCGCGTTTACCGTGACTTGCCGGTACGGCGGCGCAAACGGGTCTTTGGACACAGTCGCGCCGGACGATGCCGCGCCCGGCGAAAGCGTGCGCGAGGAATACAGCTTCGATGGCGCTCACATCCTGGTCGCGGAAGATGTCGAAATCAACCGGGAGATCGTGTCCGCCATCCTGGAACCCTCCAAACTGGAGATAGACTACGCGGAAAACGGCACCGAGGCGGTGAGAATATTCGGCGAATCGCCAAATAGGTACGCCCTCATATTTATGGACGTACAGATGCCGGAGATGGACGGATATGAAGCGACGCGCCGCATCCGCGCCATGAGTTACCCGCGCGCAAAAGCTGTCCCCATAATCGCCATGACCGCAAACGTCTTCCGCGAGGACATAGAGCGCTGCCTGGCGTGCGGCATGGACGACCACATCGGCAAGCCGCTCGATTTCGACGAAGTGCTCAACAAACTGCGGCAGTATATGCGCCGCCCTACCGAGCCCTCTTAAACTTGAACTTCGGCTCGATCCCGCGGGCCAGCCGCCTTATATTCTCCCAGTGGCGCGCTATGAGCAGCATGGCGGTCAGCAGCGCCACTATAAATTCGCGCGTCCCCCCTACGCCCAGCAGCAACATTGAAGCCGGGTACGTCAATACTCCCAGCATGGATCCGAGCGACACGAATTTCGTTGCCAGTACCACCGCCGCGAACACCCCCCACGACATCAGCGCGACGCGCCAGTCGATTATCCACAGTATGGTGCCCGTCGCCATCACGCCTTTGCCGCCGGCGAATTTGTATATTACAGGGAAACAGTGCCCCAGCGTGACGAACAGGCCCGAAAACTGCCGCCCAAAGAGCACGGCTCCGCCGCCAACGAACCTATACAGCAGCCAACCGCCAAACAGCACCGGCACAAGCGTCTTAGCGGCGTCGATCGCAACCACCAGCGCCGACCCGGGCTTGCCAAAGACCCTGTAGAAATTCGTCAGACCAGGGTTTCCGCTCCCGTACTTCCTTATATCCTTGCGATAGATGCACATAGACGCGATTATGGCGCCGTTTACTCCCCCGAGCAAGTACGCGGGCAGCGCCATCACAAGTAGCAACAGATAGAGCAACAATGAAAAACCATCCCTTTCGTCAGCCTTTCTCCCTTTGCCTCACGATGAGCCGGACAGGCGTTCCCTCAAGCTCGAACACGTCACGTATCCTGTTTTCAATGTAACGCCTGTATGAAAAATGGAACAATTCCGCGTCGTTACAAAAGCACACAAATGAAGGAGGGCGCACGCCCGCCTGCGTCATATAGTAAATTTTCAGCCTGCGCCCCCTGTCGGAGGGCGGCTGCATTCGCGCCATGGCATCGGCGAGCACTTCGTTGAGCGCCCCTGTGGAAACGCGCGTTGACGTTCGGCTGTAGACGCGCGAGATCTCCTCAAACAGGCGCCCTACGCGCTGCCCGGTCAGCGCGGAAATAAATAGTATAGGCGCGTAGGACATGAAACTGAGCTCCCGCCGGACGTTTTCTCGCATGATATCCATCGTCCTGTGGTCTTTCTCGACGGCATCCCACTTGTTTACAACGATGATGCTCGCCTTGCCCGCCTCGTGCGCGAGCCCCGCCACTTTTGTGTCCTGTTCCGTCATTCCCGCGCCGGCATCCGCCATAACGAGGCACACGTCCGCGCGCTCTATCGCCATCTGCGCGCGCAGCACCGAAAAATACTCTATGGCGCTGTCCACGCGGGACTTGCGCCTCAGGCCGGCGGTGTCTATGAATACATACTTACCAGTTTCGTCCTCATATGGCGTATCTATGGCGTCGCGCGTCGTCCCCGCCACATCGCTGACGATGACGCGCCTCTCTCCTAGAATGGCGTTCACCAGCGACGACTTCCCCACGGTCGGCCGGCCGATGATGGCGACCTTGATGGCGCCGCCCTCACCGTCGTCGCCGCCAGGCGCCGGAAACAGGCTCACACACGCGTCAAGGAGGTCTCCGGTGCCATGCCCGTGCACCGCCGACACGGCAATAGGGTCTCCCAGCCCCAGCGAGTAGAACTCGTATATGTCGGGATTCACAGGGCCAATTGAGTCCGCCTTGTTCACGGCGAGCACCACCGGCTTGTCTGACTTGCGCAGCAGCTGCGCCACGTCCTCGTCGGAAGCGGTGACCCCGGCCCTCATGTCCGTGACAAGAACCGCCACGTCCGCAAGCTCAATGGCCGCCAAGGCCTGTTCGCGTATAAACAGCTGCATGTCCCCTTCAGCGCCCGGCTCTATGCCTCCCGTGTCCACAATGGCAAACTCGCGCCCGTTCCAGTCCGAGGCGGAGTATATCCTGTCGCGCGTGACGCCCGGCGTATCCTCTACAATCGCCAATCGCCGCCCTATTATCCTGTTGAAGAGCATTGACTTGCCGACATTCGGGCGCCCCACGATGGCAATCAGCGGCCTTCCCACTCCCACATCACCGTCCAATCAGCCGCCCGGGCGGCCCAGCATCGCGCTCAGCAAATCGGCGCCGTCGGATTCCACAACGCGCACGTGCGTCCCTACGGCCGCCTCCAGGTCCCAAAGCGAGATGCCGTCCAGAAAAACGCTCTCGCCGCGCCTTAGCATGGTGCGGGATATTAGCAGCGCGTCCCCAAGGGGCTTGCCGCGCAGCTGGGCAATAATGTCCCCGCCCGTCAGCAACCCCGCCACGTCCACGGTCCCGCCGAAAAAGTCGTTGCGTATCTCATATACCTCGCCCTCCACGCGGCCAAACCGCCTCGACGCGGCGGCGAGCATATCGTTTATGAACCTGCCCGCAGCCCGTCCGGTGGCAATGGAAAACCTGCGCGGTCGCCGCTCCCCGGCGCGCCCGCGCGTGAGCGCGAGCGCGCCTCTGCCGCACGCCTGCTCAAACTGCCCCATTAGCAGTCTCATCATCCCAACGCCGTTTTCAAGCTGCGGGTACCCCTCGTAAAAGGCGCCGCCCGGCAGCTGTCTGCCTGCTGTTATATACAGCTCGTCGGCGCAGTAGACCAACCGCGAGCCGAGTTCACGCAAGAGCGTCTCCCCCAGCTCTTCCATATCGCTGAGCACCGCTCGGGCGCAGCAGGCGTCAAACGGGCGCAGCGGCGTCAAGGTGCCTCTGTGTTTTGTGAGGCCGACCGGCACCACGGATACGCTCGCCACAGCCGGATACAGCCCCGCCAAATCCCTCACGGTTCGGCGCAGCGCCTCGCCGTCGTTCACACCGGGGCAGCAGACTACCTGGCAGTTAATCGTTATGCCCCCGGCCGCCAGCGCCTCCAGCTCGCCCATAATGCCGCGCGGCGCCGGGCTGCCCAGCATATACCCTCGCAGCGCCGGATCCGTGGCGTGCACGGATACGTTGACGGGGCTCACCCGCAGCCGAACCATGCGCTCCAATTCGCCCGGAGCCAGATTTGTCAGCGTGACATAATTGCCGTGCAGCAGACCCAGGCGCGTGTCGTCATCCTTATAGTAGAGCGAACCGCGCATACCGCGCGGCAATTGGTCAATAAAACAAAATATGCAATTGTTGGCGCACGATCTCTCCGCGTCCATCAGGTTATATCCGCCTTTTATAAGGAAGTCTGCCCCTAAGTATTGTTTCGC
>JAITEC010000068.1 GCA_031282225.1 Oscillospiraceae bacterium
GGAGGCGTATACGGGCATAAAATATGACGTGCGCGAAGTGGACTGCTGGGCAAACGGCGACCGCGTATGCCGTTTCAACGGAACGGCACAGAAATAGAGGTGTCCGGTGCCGCTTGCCGCAGGGATGGGGTGTAGGCGGGGCGAAAGGGGTTGAGGGTCGATTTGGATCCCGTTGCGGAGTATCTGTTTGAGTATTTGCGGGCCGTGCTGTTCGACCCCGATAACGCGTCTATGGATATTGCGCGGCTCCCGGAGGACTTTGTCATGCTGGGGCAGGGCCTCGAATTCATGGCGGAGCGCATAGGCGAGGTGCGCGCGTTTTCAAAGGCTCTCGCGCGCGGCGACTTAAACAGCGCGCTGCCGTCGCACGACAACGAGATGGCGGCTCCTCTGAAAGCGCTGCACGCGACGTTGCGGCATTTGACATGGCAGACGCAGCAGGTGGCGAGAGGGGACTACAACCAGCGCGTGGATTTTCTGGGCGATTTCGCGGAGGCGTTCAACGCCATGACGCAGCAATTGGAGCAGCGGTACAACGCCCTCGAGGAAGAGGTTCGACTGTCAAACCAAAAATCCCAAGCGCTCGCGCAGAGCAACGATATCTTTGAACTAGTGACAAAAGACACGGCGCAATGGATAGCGGTTGTGGACAGGGAGAGCGCCGAGTGGCTCTTTGTGAACTACTCTGTATCGAGCATACTGTCCAACGAGGCGTTTTTGCCGCAATTGAACGCGTGGATAGGGGAACAGCTCAGGGACGTGCGCTCGGACTCTGAAATGCGCGCCGTAGAGGTGGAGCTGTCGGATGACGGGCGCAGCCAGTACTTCTCGGCTATCGTGAGACCCGTAATATGGCGCGAACACAACTCCGCTGTGTTTGTTCTTACTGACATAAGCGCAGAGCGCGAGCACATCAACGAGCTGGAGACCGTGGCGTACCGCGACCCCCTCACAAAACAGTACAACAGGCACTACGGTATGCGCATGCTCGAGCAGTGGGTACAAGACAGGCGCAAGTTTGCGCTGTGTTTTGTGGACATAGACAACTTAAAGTACGTAAACGACAAATTTGGGCATCAGGAGGGCGACAAGTATATCTTGGAGGTCTGTGCGGTGCTGCGCGATTTCGACAGCGGCATAGTGGTGTGCAGGCTGGGCGGGGACGAGTTCATGCTGCTGCTGGAGGGCTGGGCGCAAGAGCGTGCGCAGGCGCGCTGCGAGCGCCTGCGCACGCTCTTGACGGAGCGCAACGAGGGGAGGGGGACCCCGTATTACCGCAGCATGAGCTACGGCGTCATAGGCGTGCTGCCAGACAACGCCATGACCCCCAGCGAACTGCTGGCGCTGGCGGACGAGAGGATGTACGATTACAAACGGGCGCACAAGATGGACCGGCGGCCGTCCGAGTGATGACGGGCGCTGTAGGGGTCGCGTCAGACTTCAAAAAACTTGTCGTGTATGAATTGCATGGCGCGATCCGCGTCGTGTTCGTCTACTAGCACCGAGACTTTTATTTCGCTCGTGGATATCATGCTGATGTTTACCTTCGCGTCGTACAGAGCCTCGAACATGAGCGCTGCGATGCCGGACGAGGACATCATACCGGCGCCGACTATGCTCACTTTGGCCACGTCGCCCGTGACGCTGATGTCCGTGAAACCGATGGTTCCCTTTGAGGACTCCAGGGCCTCGCGCGCCGCGTCCATGTCGCTGCGGGCCACTGTGAAGCTGATATCCTTTGTGTTGCCGCGCCCTATCGACTGGAGAATGATATCCACGTTGATCTTGGCTTTGGAGAGCGTCCGGAATACCTTGAACGCCACGCCCGGCTCGTCGCGCAGCCCCAGTAGCGCTATTCGCGCCACGTTTGTGTCACGGGCTATACCGCTTATTTTTGTCTGTTCCACGCTCTTGGCTACCTCCTTGACTTTTGTGCCCGGTTTCCTGACAAAACTGGACAGCACCTCGAGATTCACGGAGTATCTCTTTGCCATCTCTACGGCCCTGTTATGGAGCACCTGTGCCCCTAGCGAGGCGAGTTCCAGCATTTCGTCATATGATATCTCGTCTAGCTTTCGCGCGTTTTTTACTTTGCGCGGGTCGCATGTGTACACGCCCTCGACGTCGGTGAATATTTGGCACAGATCCGCGCCTAGACAGGCGGCTATGGCGACGGCAGTGGTGTCCGAGCCGCCGCGTCCGAGCGTTGTCACGTCGTCGTACTTGTTTACGCCTTGGAAACCGGCCGCCAGCACTATCCTGCGCCTGTCGAGCTCTGTCTTTATCCTGCCGCCGTCTACTTTCTTTATGCGCGCGCAGCCGTAGTCCGACGTTGTGCGCACGCCAATCTGCGACCCGGTGAGAGATACGGCGGGCAGACCCATTTTCTCCAGCGCCATCGCCACCAGCGCGATGGATACCTGCTCCCCTGTGGACAGCAGTACGTCCATCTCGCGCTTCGATGGGTTCCTGTTGATTTCGGACGCTTTTTTTATGAGGTCGTCGGTCGTGTCGCCCTGTGCCGAGAGCACGGCGACGACATCGTTGCCTTCAATATATGTGTCGGCGATTATGCCGGCAACTCGCCTTATCCTGTCCGCGTCGGCAACGGAACTGCCGCCGAATTTTTGTACTATAAACGCCACTTGAATTCGCCTCCGTAATACAGTTCTCCGTGCGACGGGCAAAAATTAGCGTACTCCCGTCGCTTTGAGTGCGCCGCAGCGCGAGAACTAACCATCCGTTGTCCGTCTGCAATGGCGCTGCCATTGCAGACGAATTTATTCCATTATGCGAAAGTTTGACAGCATGGGGATGCCCTCCATATGCGCGGACAGGGATCTCGCGCTCATTGCAGGGGTGGCAAACGCGGTCCGGCTGCTGTTTGGGGCGCTGATAATTGTCAACTCGCCCCGACCAAACGCGCCCGCAAGCTTGTCGCGAGACGCCGGAGTCCTTATATACCACCGGCTCTCCAATTGGCCTGTTTCGTATATGTCCCCTGCAGAGCCGTCTTCCCATTCTATGCGTTTTCGGGCGCCGGCGTGTTTTGCGCAGTCGATTATGTCGGCGGCTATGGCGCTTGCCGTGGGGAGCTTGCCGGCTCCGGCACCGTAGAAGAGCACTTCGCCTATGGCGTTGCCGCGCACGACTATGCCATTCATTACTCCGTCCACCCCCGCCAGGAGCCTGTCTTGCGATATGAGATGGGGCGCCACGTAAGCGGCTACTTTCCCGCCCGGGGCGAGGAACGCGCGGCCGAGCAGCTTTATTGTGCACCCGATGCGCCCGGCGTATTCCGCGTCTTCGAGCTCCACCCTGCCTATGCCCTCCGTTGCGACGTATTGTGGATATACATGCCGCCCGAAACACAGCGCGGCCAATATGCATATCTTGCGGCACGCGTCGTGCCCGTCGATGTCGTCGGAGGGGTCCGCCTCCGCGTAGCCATTTTCGCGCGCCTGTCTGAGGGCAAAGCCGAGCGATTGCCCTTGTTTTATCATGCTCGTCAGCACAAAATTTGTCGTGCCGTTGAGTATGCCGAAAATTTCGCTTATCTCGTTGGCTGCGAGGCACTGCGTTATGGGGCGGAGTATAGGTATGCCGCCGCCTACGCTTGCCTCAAAGAAGTAGTTGACGTTCCGCTCTTTTGCCTGCTTTATCAGCTCGTACCCGTGCGAGGCCACGAGTTCCTTGTTGGACGTGACGACATTTTTACCCGCCGCCAGGCAGCGGCGCGTGAAGTCGAGCGCCGCGCCCACGCCGCCGACGGTCTCAACGACGACGGAGACGTCGGGGTCGCGTTCGACTGCCGAGAAGTCCCGGGTGAAAAGTCCCGAGAAACGGCTTCCGGGGAAGTCGCGTATATCTACGATGTACTTCAAGCGCACGCCCTCGCCCGCGCTTTTGGCAATCCTCCCGGCGTTTGTTTCCAAGATCTCCGCGACCCCCGAGCCCACAACGCCGAAACCGAGTATAGCTATATTTATCATACCAATGCCCTCCATATGGCGCGCGCTCTCCGCGCCACGCGCGGAAGCGAGATGAATTATGTGTTTTTTGCGCGAAATGTAGTATACCATGTTATACGGCGGCGCGCAACGCCTTGGCCGGGCCTGGCGTTTTGCTCGATCAGCCGGCGCTCACGTGCGGCGGCAGGCCGAAATAGATAAAGTCTATCAGCATTTCCGCCGTCTCGCGCGGGGTTTTGCTCATCCCGCCCTCGAACCACTTCTGTACTACCCCTATGCTGCCGCTGACAATGAATTTTATCAGGTATTCTATCTTTTCTCCGTCGCCGTCATTGGCGGCCATGAGTATGCCCGTGTTCTGTATAAGCGCCATAAGCTCGCGCTGGAACCGCACGTTGCCGTGTTCGCCGAGCACGGTTATGCACACGTCCGCGTTTCGCGCGACGTACTCGAACAATATCGCTATCCGCCTTGACATCTCTCGCGCGCCGTCGCCCGCGTTCGCGTCCGCCAGGTATTCCTCGAGGTCGCGCAGCAGATCGCGCTCTATCTTGTGCATGAGATCGGCAGGGCTGCCGTAGTGCGCATAGAACGTGCTGCGGTTGATGTCGGCCGCCTCGCAGAGTTCCTTCACGGTGATCTTGTCCACGGGCTTGTCCCTCAGCAGCTTGATAATGCTGTCCTTCAGCGCGCGATTGGTATACATCGTCCTCCGGTCTGTCCTTTTGCCGTCCATGGCGGCCGCACCTCATATTTTTCTCGAATTTTCCGACAGGGAGCTTGAATATGTCGGGCTCGCTTCATTTTTGTAAAATTTGTCGGTTGAATGACAACGCAGTGTACATTATAATACACCGTGTGGAGTAAAACAATATCCGGGAGGTGATTCATTGGATCTGTTTACAAAAGCGATCACGGGGCACAGGAGGGTCGTCGCGGCGGCATTTGCGGCAGTGGCGCTCGTGTGCGCGGCAGCGCTGCTGGGCGTGGACGTCAATTTCGACCACGCGTCGTACCTGCC
>JAITEC010000104.1 GCA_031282225.1 Oscillospiraceae bacterium
ATAGGCCTGGCGAGCGTGCTCGGCGGCGCCGTGGGAAATTTTATCGACAGGTTGGCAGTGGGCGAGGTCGTCGATATGTTCGAGTTTGAATTTGTCAATTTCGCAATTTTCAATGTCGCAGATATCTTCATAACGTTGGGCGGCGTCGTGTTTTGCCTGGCGTTTATCGTCAAGTCGCCGTCGAGACAGCGCGGGCGCGTGGACGCAGGGGCTCCAAAAGCGTTTTCGCCGAAGCGCCAGGGCGCTCGGGAGGAAGAAACGGCACTCACGCTGGAGTCGATATTGCAGGAGTATTACACGGATAAGATGATGTCCGACAATGACGAAGACACGCGTTGAGGCGGATGCCGACGGGATAAGGCTGGACGCGCTTCTCGCCGAGAAATTGGCCGGCACCAGCCGCAGCGCCGCCGCGCGCCTGATAGCCGCCGGATACGTCACTCGCGCCGGCGCGCCGGCAGCCAAGAGCTACAAGGCTGCGCGCGGTGAGATATTCGACGTGGAACTGCCAGAGCCCCGCAGCCCGGACATATGTCCCGAGGACATACCGCTGGATATAGTCTTCGAGGACGATTTTGTCATTGTAGTCAATAAGCCGCGCGGCATGGTGGTGCACCCCGCGCCGGGGCACGCGGGCGGCACTTTGGTAAACGCGCTGCTGTGGCATTGCGACGGGCGCCTCTCCGGCGTGGGGGGAATTAGGCGGCCCGGCATTGTTCACAGGATTGACAAGGACACCTCTGGCTTAATAGCGGCCGCGAAGAACGACGAGGCGCATTTGTCGCTGGCGGCGCAGCTGAAGGATCACACCATGGCGCGCGTATACGAGACGGTGGTACACGGCGCTGTAAAAAACGACGCGGGTATGGTGGATGCCGATATAGGGAGGCATCCTACGGACAGGCGCCGCCAAGCGGTGACAAAGGCGAACGCGCGCCATGCCGTTACGCGCTATGAGGTCATAGCGCGCTATGAGAGGCACACGCACTTGCGATGCCGCTTGGAGACGGGCAGGACGCACCAGATACGCGTGCATATGGCGCATATCGGCCACCCGGTACTGGGGGATCCCGTATACGGCCGCCGCAAACCGGAGTTCGGCCTGCGCGGGCAATGCCTGCATGCGCGCTCGCTCGCATTTTGCCACCCCGCAACGGGCGCGGCAGTGTCGCTCTCAACGGAGCTGCCGGAGTATTTTACCGGTATATTAGGCCTTCTCAATTGAAAAACGCGGAGGGGGTGGTAACGAAATGAGTGGCGCATTGGCGCTCACCGAGGGGAAAATAGGGAAGCTGCTGGTGAGGTTTTCGCTGCCGTTTTTGCTGTCGAGCATGATACAGACCGCGTACAGCTCTGTTGACATATTCTTCTTGGGACGGTTCGCCTCAGCGCAGGCGCAGGCCGGCGCGGGCAACGGCGCCGCGCTTTTGTTCACCGTGACCGGATTCTTCCTCGGGCTGACCAACGGGGGGATGATACTCCTGGGGCAGTATTTCGGCGCGAGGCGCGACAGGGACGCCGCCAAGGCGACAGGCAACATTGCAGCCGTGCTCATAGTATCCGCCGCGGCGGCCTCCGCGATCGTCTTCTTGTTCGGGCGGACGTTTTTGAATATCATGAACGTGCCGGGGGAGGCCGCCGGCGAGGCGTGGGACTATTTGCGCATCTGTGCGTGCGGGCTGCTTTTTACCATGGGATACGCAGCGGTGAGTTCGGTGCTGCGAGCGCTGGGGAACTCAAAGGCGCCGCTTGTGTTCGTGTCGATATCGTGCGGTATAAACATCGTGCTCGACTACATATTTGTCGGACCGCTCGGCATGGGTGCCGCCGGCGCGGCGGCGGCGACAGTGATAGCGCAATGCTTTAGCTTGATTGTGTCCGTTGCGTTTTTGGCAATAAAACGGCTGCCTTTCCGCTTCGGGCTAAGGGACATAAAGCCGGACTTTGCGGTAATAAAGTCCATTTTTAGGCTTGGGTTGCCGATTTCGCTCCAGACAGTGCTCAATATGCTCTCGTTTGTCGTAATTGCCGGAATAATAAACAAGCTGGGCGTACCCGCGTCCGCCGCGAATGGCGTTGTAAATAACTTGGCGAATTTCTATATGACGGTTCCCATGGCAATTGGTACCGCGCTCTCGGCGATTAGCGCGCAGAACTTAGGCGCAGGCAAGCCGTACAGGGCGCTGGCGGCCGCAAAGATGGGATCGCTGTTCTCGTTGGCCGTGGCGGTTCCGTGCGTGCTGTTCGCCAATTTCCGGCCCGAGGCAATAGTCTCGCTCCTTTCGGACGACCCCGAGGTAATTGCGGAGAGCGCGCGGTTCTTGATACCGTTTTCATGGGATTGCCTGTTTGTGAGCTTTGTGTTCTGCCTCAACGGATTCTTCAACGGTTGCGGCATAACCGCGTTCGTGGCAGCGCATGAGCTCGTGGCCGCATTTGCCGTGCGGATACCGCTGTCGTGGCTGCTCAGCCGGGCGCCGGGAGCCACGCTGTTTCATGTGGGTATAGGCACGCCTGCCGCAACGGCCGCGTCGCTCGCCATGTGCCTTGCCTTCTATAAGCTCAGGATGTCGGGCGGCAGGCTGGAGAGTTTGAAGATCGCGTATGGCGAATAGGCAAATACCCATATCTATTAATTTATGAGGTGAAATAAGATGTCAACAGCTCAAAATTCCGCAGAAAAAGGCGATTTCGCAAAGACCGTGCTAATGCCGGGGGATCCGCTGAGATCGAAGTTCGTCGCCGAGACGTACTTTACAGACGCGCGGCTCGTGAACGACGTGCGGGGCATACAGGGGTATACCGGCACGTATAAGGGCGTGCCCATCTCAGTGATGGCCTCTGGAATGGGGATGCCCTCCATGGGTATATATTCCTACGAACTATATAATTTCTACGACGTGGAGAATATAATACGCATAGGCACGGCGGGCGCAATATCGCCGAAATTGAAGTTGCGCGACATAGTGGCGGGTATCGGGGCGTCTACGAATTCGAGTTATACGTCAAACCAGTTCGCGTTGAAAGGGCACCTCGCGCCAACTGCGGACTTTCATTTGCTCGAGACCGCTGTAAATGTCGCGCGGGAACTGGGCGTTGAGATGGCGGTGGG
This sequence comes from Oscillospiraceae bacterium, assembly GCA_031282225.1. GTDB lineage: Bacteria > Bacillota > Clostridia > Oscillospirales > Oscillospiraceae > JAISBX01. The sequence continues at coordinate 3,113 of JAITEC010000104.1, forward strand.
CAATCTGTACTCGACTGATCATTTCTATGACGCGTCCTCTGCGGCGTTTGAGTGGGGCAAGCTCGGCTCGCTCGCCGTGGAGATGGAGGCGGCGGCGCTCTATACAAACGCGCTCCAGGCGGGACGCCGGGCTTTGGCTATCTGCACTATTTCCGACCATCTCGTGACGGGGGAGGAACTCGACGCGCTGACGCGCCAGACGGCGTTTACGCAGATGATGGAGATAGCGCTGGAGACCGCGATACTCCTGTGAATATGTATATGGCACAGAGACATGAAAAGGGAGGGGATACCACAGTGGCAGGGTACAGGCCGGAGTTTTCGCAGCCGTCTCCGGTAATTTTCGGCTGCGGGGCAATACGCGCGCTTGGGGAGCGCGTGAGGGACATGGGCTGCAAGAGGGCGCTCGTCATCTTTGACAGCGGAATAGAGCGCGCCGGGATATCGAAGAGGGCAACAGATTCGCTCGACAGCGCGGGAGTGGGATGGGTAGCGTACGGCGGCGTGGTTCCCGACCCCTCCGACGTCATCGTGGACGAGGCTGGAGAACTCGCCGTCCGCGAGGGCTGCGACTGCCTTGTGGGCGTGGGAGGCGGATCCTCGATGGACACGGCAAAGGCGGCCGCAATATATATGCTCGATCCCGGCCCGGTGCGGCGCTATATCCTCCAGACGCCGCCATTTGTCGACACAAAAGTACCGGTGATATTGGTGCCCACGACAGCGGGGACGGGCAGCGAGTGCACGACAGTGGCAATTATCTCGCGCCCGGAGCTCAGCGTAAAGTGGAGCGCCTTTGTAAATACTACGCTTGCCATCGTCGATCCCGAGCTGACGGTGACGCTGCCGCGTTACGAGACGGTGAATACGGGGCTCGACGCGTTTTCGCACGCTGCGGAGGCCATGACAGTGCGCGCGTGGAACTACCACTCCGACCTCTTCGGGGAGGCGGCAATCCGAAAGATTACAAAGAACCTATACGCCGCATATACCGCCCCTGACGACATAGATGCTCGCAGCGAGATGGCTCTCGCCGCCAACTGGGCGGGGCTGGCTTTCAACAACCCCGTGACGCACGTGGGGCATGCCTGCGCGGACGCTTTTTCGTGCCATTTCCACACCCCTCACGGACTCGGGTGCGCGCTCGCCCTGCCAGAGACGCTGGCGCTCGTGGCGCCGGTCGTGCCGGGGCGCATGCGCGTCATAGCGCAGGCGATGGAACTGCCGCTGCGCGGAGACGAGACAGGCGGGCGGCTTGGATATCTCGTGGCCGAAGCGTTGCGTGCCATGATGCGCAAGATGGGGATGCACTCGCTGTCCGAGCTCGGTTATTCGCGCTCCGACGTGACAGGACTCGCCCGCGACGTCACGGACAACCACCTGTCGGAGTACTGCCCTGTGGATGTCACGTTCGATGTGGCGCATGGACTGCTCGGCAGCATATTCGATACTTATATATAATGCCTCACGGCACTAGAACCCTATTTCCCGCGTTTGCGTTTTTTCCCGTCGCGCTTTGATGTGTCAGGGGGGTCGGAGTGCGGCGTGCCGCTTGATGCGGCCCTGTCGAACTGGCGCAGTATTTCCTTTTGTTCGGGAGTGAGGCTCACCGGCGTCTCTACGCGTACGGTCACAAACTGATCTCCGCGCGAGCCTCCGCGCAGGTTTGGTATTCCCTTGCCGCGCAGCCGGAATACGGATCCCGTCTGCGTGCCCTCGGGGACTGCGTACTTGACCTTGCCGTCGAGCGTGGGCACCTCGATTTCGGCACCGAGTGCCGCCTGCACAAAGGACAACGGTATGCTCAGCAGCACGGCGTCGCCGTCGCGCTCGAATTGCGGGTGCCGCAGGACAGATACGGTGACGTACAGATCACCCGGCGCGCCGCCGTTTGCGCCCGCGTTGCCCTGTCCGCGCATGGAAAGAGCCTGCCCGTCGTCGATGCCGGCCGGTATGTTCACTGTTACCTTTTTGTTCCTACGCACAAGGCCTGCCCCTCGGCATTTGGGGCAAGGCTGCTTTATTATCTTTCCGCGCCCTTGGCACTTTGGGCATTCGGATGTGCTCTGCATGGTGCCAAACGGCGTGCGCTGCGTGGAAGTGATCGTGCCCGTGCCGCCGCAGTTCGCGCACCGCTCGGCCGATGTGCCGGGTTTGCAGCCGTCGCCGCCGCACTCGTCGCATTTTTCTACGCGAGACACGGACACCTCCTTCTCGCAGCCGAACGCAGCTTCCTCAAATGTCAGCGTCACGCGGGCTTGGAGGCGGCTGCCCCTCTGAGGGCCCGTGCGGCTGCTCTGTGAGGAGCGGCCGCCTCCAAATATTGTCCCAAAGATGTCGCCTAAGTCTACCCCGAAGCCGCCGAAGCCACCAAATCCGCTGCTGCCCGCGCCGTATCCTGGATCCACGCCCGCGTGCCCGAACTGGTCGTACCTCGCTTTTTTCTCCGAGTCGGACAGTATCTCATACGCCTCGTTTATCTCTTTGAACCGAGACTCGGCGTTCGCGTTGCCGGGGTTTACGTCCGGGTGGTACTGTTTGGCGAGCCTTCGGAACGATTTTTTTATCTCGTCGTCGGAGGCGCCCTTTTTTAGGCCGAGCACCTCGTAATAATCACGCTTATCCGCCATTGCTGTCGTCGTCCACTACCTCATAGTCGGCGTCATAGTATTCGCCGCCGCCGGGAGGAGTGCTGTCGGCAGCGCTGTCACCGGAGCCGCCCGGCTCTGCGGTGCCGGCTCCGCTGTAGAGCTTCTCGCTCACGGCGTAAAATGCCTGCTGCAATTCCTCCGTGGCGCGCTTTATTGCGGCGGTATCGCTGCCGCCGAGAGCCGTCTTCACATTTGTTATGGCTGCCTCTACCGTGGCCTTGTCGCTTTGGTCTATCTTGTCGCCCATGTCGGCGAGGGTCTTTTCGCTCTGGTAGACCATTTGGTCGGCGGCGTTGCGCGTGTCAACCTCGTCGCGGCGCTTCTGGTCTTCGGCCGCATACTGCTCGGCCTCGCGCACGGCTTTCTCAATGTCGTCCTTCGAGAGGTTGGCCGAGGCGGTGATAGTGATGTGTTGTTCTCTGCCAGTGCCGAGGTCTTTGGCGGAGACGTTGACAATGCCGTTTGCGTCGATGTCGAACGTGACCTCTATCTGCGGGACGCCGCGCCGCGCCGGAGCTATGCCGTCCAGGTGGAACCGCCCGAGCGACTTGTTGTATTGCGCCATCTCGCGTTCGCCCTGAAGGACGTTCACCTCTACAGACGTCTGGTTGTCGGCAGCCGTGGAGAACACCTGCGATTTCTTCGACGGTATTGTCGTGTTGCGCTCGATGAGTTTTGTGAAGACCCCGCCCAACGTCTCTATGCCCAGAGAGAGCGGCGTGACATCGAGCAGCAGTATACCCTCTACGTCGCCTCCCAGCACGCCTGCCTGTATTGCCGCGCCCACGGCGACGCACTCGTCCGGGTTTATGCCGCGAAACGGGTCTTTGCCTGTGATGCGGCGGACGGCGTCCTGTACGGCGGGTATGCGCGTCGACCCGCCCACGAGCAGGACCTTTGACAGCTGCGACGCGCTCAGGCCCGAGTCGGAGAGCGCCTGATTGACGGGCCCCATCGTCTTTTCTACGAGGTGGGCCGTAAGCTCGTTAAATTTCGCGCGCGTCAGCGTACAGTCGAGGTGCTTGGGCCCGGAGGCGTCCGCCGTTATATACGGCAGGTTGATAGTGGCGGTGGTGACGCCGGACAGGTCTGTCTTCGCTTTCTCTGCCGCCTCGCGCAGGCGCTGCATGGCTATCTTGTCGCTGCCGAGGTCTATGCCGCTGTCCTTTTTGAACTCGGCCAGCAGATATTTCATCACGCACTCGTCAAAATCGTCGCCGCCGAGGCGGTTGTTGCCCGCTGTGGCAAGTACCTCGATAACGCCGTCGCCTATCTCCAGCACGGACACGTCGAAAGTGCCGCCGCCGAGATCGTACACCATTATCTTCTGCTCCGTCTCTTTGTCGAGACCGTAGGCGAGCGCCGCCGCCGTCGGTTCGTTTATGATGCGCTTTACGTCCAGGCCGGCGATCTTCCCGGCGTCCTTTGTCGCCTGACGCTGCGCGTCCGTGAAGTACGCGGGCACGGTTATAACGGCCTCGGTGACTTTTGTGCCGAGATAGTTCTCCGCGTCTGTCTTTAGCTTTTGCAGAATCATCGCGGATATCTCCTGCGGCGTGTACTGCTTGCCGTCGATGGTGACTTTGTACGAGCTGCCCATTTCACGCTTTATCGACGAGATGGTCCTGTCGGGGTTTGTTATGGCCTGTCGTTTGGCTACGTGGCCTATCATTCGCTCGCCGTCCTTTGAGAAAGCGACGACGGACGGCGTCGTGCGGTTGCCCTCCGCGTTAGCGATTACTACAGGTTCCCCGCCCTCGATGACGGATACGCATGAATTTGTGGTGCCGAGGTCAATTCCGATTATTTTTCCCATTTTTATGACCATTCCTTTCGATCTGTTGGGCGCGCCGCCTGGGCGCGCGTCAATTCGCGACGGCGACCGCCGCGAAGCGAATAACTTTCCCGCCGAACGTGAATCCCTTTTCGAACTCCTCGGTGATAGTGCCCTCGCCGAGCTGCGGATCCTCGCAATGCGAGAGAGCGCGGTGCCGCTCGGGGTCGAATTTTGCTCCGACGGACTCTATCTCCATGATGCCTAGGTTCCCGAGGATTTCGCAAAGCCCCGCCATAGTCATCTCGACGCCCTTGTAGAACGCGTCGTCCGTGCACTCCTGCCTCAGCGCCCTGGCGAGGTTGTCGTATACCGGCAGCAGCTTTGCAATCGTGTCACAGCGCACTTGCGCATACAGCGCCTCGCGTTCCTTCGCGCTGCGCTTCCTGAAATTGTCATACTCGGCGGCGAGACGCAGATATCGGTCGCGTTCAGCCGCTAAGGGATCATCCGCAGCTCCGGCGATATCGTCCGCAGGCGCGCCGTTTTCCGACAACGGCTCCGGCTCCGGAGCCTCCTCGCAAGAGTTTTCGCCTTCGCGCGGCCGCTCGGGATCCAGGTTTTCCGTCTTGTCTTTGAGCTCAGCTGTGCTCAATGCCGTCATCTCCTTTCAATTGTTTGTCGCCCGCCTCGCCGCCCGGGGAGAGGAGCCAGCCCAGTACCCTCGTGATATACTCAAGCCGGCTGGTTACCTTTGAATAATCCATTCGGGTGGGACCCACGACGCCGACCATGACTTGCATATCGGTGCCTGCGTCGCACCGGGCGACTACAACGCTCGAATCGCGCAATTCCTCCGCCAGGTTTTCCGGGCCAATGGTTATCGTGACGCCGTTGTCCCGCGCGGGAGCGGGCAGACGGGCGGGCCTGCCCTCGTCGGAGAGATATCCTATCACCCTGCGGGCCTTGCCAATGTCGCGGTACTCGGGGAAGTCGAACAGGTTCAACGCGCCAGATACGTGCGACTGCATGAGCTTCGCCGCCATGAGGAGCTCTACAGAGAACTCGGCGACGACCGCGACGACGCCGCATGTATCGCCCGAGGCGCGCTCTGTGGCGGAAATGAGCGACTGTGTTATAGATTCCTCCGGCACGCCGGTGAAGTTGGCGTTGAAGAGCGCGGACAGCCGCGTGAGGAATTCGGGATGCACCTGCACGGGCGAGTGTATCAGCTTGTTTTTCACGGTATCGCTTCCGAGCATCGCGATGACGATAAATGTGTTGGCGTCTACGCCTATAAAGTCATACCGCGATATTGTGGCCGCGCCGCTGGAGGCGGTGAGCGCGTACGCCGGGTAGCTGGTGAGCCGTGACACGAGTCTGCCGGTGTTGTCAAGCAACCTGTCGAGTTCGAGTATGCGTTTTCGCATTGCGCGATTTACGGTGTTCATCTCGTCTATTGAGAGCTTGTGTTCGCGCATCAGTTCGTTTACGTATACCCTGTAGCCGCTCGGCGTGGGGATCCGTCCGGCGGATGTGTGCGGCTGCTCGAGGAACCCCATCGATTCGAGTTCCGCCATCTCATTGCGGACGGTGGCGGCCGACAGCCGCATCCCCATGCCGGACACCAGCGCCTTTGACCCGACGGGTTCGGCCGTCGTGATGTAGCTGTCGATGACAGCCCGCAATATCTCTTTTTTTCTCTCGCCCAATTTCATCGCACCGCACCTGAATCCTGTGTAAAGCGTTGTTAGCACTCGCGTGGCGAGAGTGCTAACATTAATTTACCACTAACGGCGCCGCGTGTCAAGTAGTTTACAAATAGTTTATAAATTTTGTTCACAAATTAATAAGGCTCCCACGCGGAACGCGCGGGAGCCTTATTTGAAAAGGATGGCGGTGGGGTTTTCAGACGAATTTGTGGCTTTGGTCCACCCAGTCGAGGTCGGAGCGTGCTTTGGCGAAGCCGACCTTGCCGCCTTTTGTGAATAGCACCGCGCCGTCGCCCACAGGGGGAGGGGCGTCCTTCATTTTCTCGGCGACGAATTTCTCTTTCGCCTCTTCCTTTGCCATGCCCTCGGCAGACGTGTAATTGCGTATCCGTTCGTGCTCGCGCGAGACTATCTCATAAGCGACGGGATAAGGTATTATGTATACGAGCCCTTCCTCAATGCCTTTTTTGAATCGCTCGGCGAGTTCGACGGGGTCAATGCCGGTCGAGACATGTTCGCGCAGGACTTCAATTACGTCCTCCGTAGTGTTGTAGCCGCTGTCCTTGTATTTCTCCGGGCGGCGGAGTTCCGTGGCCCATATGTCGCTGTTGATGTTCATCGGGCACAGCGAGCTCGCGCCTATGCCATACGGGCGCAGCGCCATGTAGTAAGACTCCATGAGGTTGTTAACGGCGGCTTTTGCTGCGGAATACGGCGCGGTGGTGGCGCACCCGCCCCACCCGCCCATTGACGACGTGACGGCGATATGGCATTGCGTTTTGCCCGCGTAGGCCTTTATCATGCGCGGTACGAATATGACGAGCCCGTTGACCACGGCGCCCAGGCAGACGCCCATCACCCAGTCGTAGTCGTCGAATGTAGACGCTTCGGCAGGGCCGAACGAGTTGACCCCGGCCGTCTGGATCAAGAGATGCGGAGGACCGCCAAACACCTCTTCTACTCTATCCGCAGCTGACGTGTAATCGGCGCGGTCGGTGAGATCGACGCGAATGGCTAGAATATCGCTCGCCTTGGCCCCGCTGTACGCGGCGATTTCCCCCACCGCCCTGTCTAGGGCGTCCTGCCGCAGATCGGCTATGGCGACTCTCATTCCGGCTTTGGAAAATACTTTTGCCTGCCCCAATCCCGCCCCTGCGGCGCCGCCTGTGATAAACGCAATTTTTCCGGCAAAATCTTTCATAACACAAACCCCTCTCAATTCCAAATAATCCCTAGCTTAACACGACTTGAACATAATGTCAATTGCCCGCATTGCATCGTGCACGCTTGTATCTGGGGGGTATCCGGGGATGAGGGAGCGCGTGCATAGCAAGTGAATATATGCATATATTGCATCAAACAGGCGCCTATATCACGGGGATTAAAATAATTTTTAAAAAACTATTGCATAATAATTCACATCGTGTTATTATATGTAATACACATGAACCGTTTGCGGGAGGTAATACAATGCCTAAACTCTGGTCAAGCCGCTTTGACTCCGACCCCGACGCCCTGACGGATGAAATTAACGCGTCCATATCCTTTGACAGGCGG
>JAITEC010000127.1 GCA_031282225.1 Oscillospiraceae bacterium
CGTTGGCGTCCCAGTGTATTTTGACAAGGCTTGTCAAGAGCGTTTCAGTCTCACCGGAAGGCAGTTCAAATTTTACGACGCGCAGAGGGGTGTCGCAGCAGGTACATTATGACATCCACGAACGATATCTTCCGTTTGCGCGTGAAATCCTCCGGTCTCATCTTTGCGCGTGTCTCGTATTCGGAACCTATTTGTCAGGCGGATTATTTTTTCAATTGCCGCCGCTGCGCTGTGTAATACCGCTTTGATTATGAAATGCATCTTCCTCACCAACAATTTAAGGTACACAAATTTGTGTTCAAAAAATTGTTGGGGTCGTTTCGCTTTTGTCAACCCTTTTTTGTTACTTTTACCGACTTTTTATCCGTCATTTTGCACGATCTTTTCGCCCCTGTTTTGTGCATTTTGCCCTATGCCCTTATCCTGTTGACATTGGTATTATAAAGCAGGAAAAGAAAAAGGAGAGTATCCCCGAAACACGATTCAAAATAATGATTCGGATATTATTCTTGCTGTTGAGAATGATTTGGTGTTGGGGTTTATTCACATTAGAAAAGTGCGAACACCGCCATTCGATTCCATTGTTCCCCATAATTACGCTGAAATTATTGACTTCATTGTAACTGCTGAACACAGGAAAAGCGGAATAGGTTCAATGTTGATGGAAGCCGCAAAGCAATGGACTAAAATTCGGAATCTCGACTACATTGAATTATTTGTTTTATCCAACGCAAAAGACGAGTATTGTTTTTATCAATATAAAGGTTTTGTTACTGTATCGCATACTATGAGATGCTCGTCGTTGTAATGCGGTACATAGCAGTGGAGGAGTGACAGTGTGGGAGAATGCCTAACACACTGTTGCTCCTCCGTATTTCGCGCCGACAGGCGCGAAACGCCCCCGGCAGGGCGCACGACACCCGCGCAAACGACCTCCATTGTGGCAAGACGCACCTGTGGAAGCAACGTCGGCGCGTAATGCGCGGCATAGCGACCATGCTCTACGGCTCGCGCGCCGCAAAGCACAAATAGCCGGCAGACCGTTCACGCGCTCCGCCTCCCCGTCACGGGGTTAGTGCCCCTGACAGTCTCCTGCTTCGGCGCGCCGTCCAGCACGGCGCGCAGCGCGCGCGAGTTGCCGAACGGGTTGTTACCCGGGCTCCACGACCTGTTCTGCATCTGCCACAGCGCCGCGCGCTGCGACGCATTCAGACCCGGAATGGCTCGGATCGCCGCCTCCGCCTCCGACTGATCCACGGAGCCGTTTGCGTCGATATCGTAAATGTTTCCCTTGTACTGCACCCATATCCCCGGCGTCACGCCATAGCCGGAAACGGCCTCGATCTTGTAGAACTCGCTATCGTCCATGTGCGACTTGAATGCCGCTATCTGGTCTTCTAGCGCTGCGCCGCTTTCCACGATGGCCGCGTACTTCTGCAAAGCCTGTATGTCGTCGCGCCCGTCGAGCTTTTTAAGCCCCATGATGGCGCGCGCCATCCTCTCCGCGCCCGCGCGTGACGCGCCATTTGCCTTGTATTCGAGGAAGTTGTCCAGCGCCGTCTGATTCTCCCGGAACTCGAGGTACGTATTGACCGACAGCCCCGCCTTCATCGCCGACTTGTACTTCTTGTAAGCCGGCTTTTCGCCATTCTCATTCATCTGCGTCATGAGCACATCCATGGCCTTGTCCCTCTCAGCCGCCGTATAGCCTCCGCGCAGCACCGCCTCGTACTTCTGCGCCGTTGTCGCCTGCTCATGCCCCTTTGGCGGCACGAGGCGCGCCACCGCGGCGGCCATGGCGTTTGCCGGCGCCGCGTCCAGCCCGGCGCCGCGCAGCTTCGCGTGCAGCCCATCGGCGTCGTGGAGCGTCCACAGCGCGGACTTCTGCTCATCCGTCAGCCCTTCCATGGCGTCAATAGCGTCGGCGATCTCCGAGTTCGAGTAAGTCCCGTGCCCGCTCTCGCCCTCCGGCTCGTCAAAGAGCTGGCGCACCTGCGCATACAGCAAGTACGCCGCCTCCGGCACGCCCGCCTCCCGCGCCCTGATGGCCTCCGCGGCCTTCCCGCCGGGCTCAAAGTCCGAGTTGCTGTCAAGCGCCAACCCACGCGCGGCCTCGGCGATATCACCGTCCAGCGCCTCCACCATCTCCGGCGTCAGCAGCTTGTACGCCTCGAACGCGGACGCCCCCGAGACGAGTGCCGCATTCGAACGCTCTATTTCGGACTTCACCAGGCTCTTATCCAACACGCGGTTGCGCATGGCCGTGTCGATGCGCTCCTGTGTTATCTCGCGACCATCTCGCAGCATCGCCGCCGATATCTCCTCGTAAGCCTCCGCGTCCGGTCTCTTCCCGTAAGGCGACACGCCGAACAAAATGTCGTAAAACACTCCCGGGCTGTCGTTGACCGAGTAGAGGAACCGCTTCGCCTGATATTCGAGCAGAGGTTTGCCCGTCCACCTCAGCGCATGGCGCGACAAATCCTCCATCTCGCGCAGCGCGTTCTTCACGGGCAACCCGAACAGCGCCGCCACCGCGCCCGCCGCCTGCTTCGTGTAGTACAGCGGCGTCATCTTTGACTCCTCGCCCTTCACCAGCGACTTCACAAGGCTAACGACGGAAGTGTACGCGCGCTCCACACCCTCGCCGTCCATGGAATTCAGCCCGTACCCTTGGAAAAGGGACACGAGATCGCGCGCGTAGGGCAGCATCCCAAATGCGGACGGCACGAGATCCCCGTCGAGGAACGCCTTCTCCTTCGTGCCAAACAAGTGCCGCAAGAACTTTTGCGGCGCCTCCTCGCCCTCCTTCTCCTCCTTGTCGCGCCACGCGTCCCACGCGCTGCGCACGAGCGAGCCGGCGAGCAAGGAAGCCAGCACCGCGGCGAAAGCGCGCGCGACCTTGCGCTTCCCGCCGGGCGCTCCCGCGCCGAGCACGGCGGAGCGCAGTATGTTGTAGGTCTTCACGCCCTCTGACATGAACGCCGTCGCCGCCTTGACGTTCGCGTTGTCTGATCGCATTATCTGCGCGCGGTGGAACACCGTGTCCACTACCTGCGTGCGGTCTATAATGTCGTCGAACCGTCTTCCCGCAGCCTCGTAGAACTCCTTAGAGCCGGGGCGCAGACCCTTGTCCTTCGCGGCTGTCTCATGCCCCACAGCGTTCCAGATGACGCGCCAGGTGAGCTCGTCGGCCTTGCCAATGCCCCACATGGCCTTTTCAGACACGCTGTGTTTGCCCATTATGATATCTTCCATCTGCCGCCCCGTATCGAGCGAATAGAACCCCATGCCGCGCCACGCCGCTATGGGCGAATAACGCGCGACGGTCTTCATGTCGCCCTTCGCGCCGCGCACGGGCGCAAGACCCCTCGCCAGCCACTTCGGGTCGAGCATGGACGCCGCGCGCAGTATGGACGTCGGCTGTTGCAAGACCACGCGCATGTTCGCGCCCAGTGCCGCAGCCTTCGCTCGGCGCACTATCTTGCCATAGAGACCCCCGCTGTCCGCCCTGCCCCCGCCATTCACGTCCCGCAGGAACTTGTTCACGTACTCCACGGCTCTCTTCCCGAGACTGTTCTCCAGCGCGCTCTTAACGCTCACGTCCAGTTTCCTGTAGTTTATCACGCGCCCGGCGTCCGCCAGCGGCACCACGAACGCGTGGTAGCTGCTCATCTGGTCGAGCTGGCGAGCCGCCACCGTGAATATGTCTTCCACCACGACCGCGTTATTCGCGCCCTTGACGCGGGATTTCGTTATGCCGAGGTCGGCCAACTGCTGCGTCGCGCCCAGCCCGTCGTAAGTGTCTGAGAGAAAATTGCGGTCGCTCACGATGGGGAAATATGATTCCTCCGTGAACTTCCTATAGCCGTATAGCCTCATGGAGACCTCGTTGCCCCACTCCGCCGTCTGTATGAAGAGCGCCGCCAGCTTGTCCGCCACGTCCTTCTGCTGGTCGTCGAGCGCCTCCATGAACCGCGCGAGATCGCCAGGTGCCAGTCGCGCGGGCCTGTGAGTCACCTGCTCGATCCTCTTGCCGCCCTCCCCCTTGACTATTTTCGGCACGACGGTGATGCCGCCGCCGTAATAGTGCTCAAGCGCCTGCTGCTGTCTGCTCTGCACGTAGAGACTCATGAGTTGCGCGCCCGTCAGTTTCACCGCCGCGCCGGACTCTGTCTTGAACTCCTTCGCCACGTCCCGCCACGCCTTGCGCGCTTTGTTGTCCACGCCTTCCAGCGCCTCGCCCAACGCGTCCTGCGCCCAAACGACATCGCGCACCTTCACGTCGAACCCGGCGCGCAAATCCCGGAATAGCGCGTTCATGGCGGGTCCCATCTCCTCGAACATCGTAAAGCTGTCAACGAGATCGGCGTTGAAGAACTCGCCCAGCGCCTGCCCCAGCCCCAGCTTTGATAGCTCGTGCGGGCGCTTCGCGTAGTTGTAGCTCATGGCCTCGCCCGCAAACGCGCTCACCGTCAGGTCGCCGCCCTCGCGGAACATCCTGTTGTAGTTCTTCACGCTCGCCAGCACGCTGCGCGCCACGTCGAGCAGGTCGCCCAGCTCCGCGCTGCCCAGTTTGTTCAGCGGCTTCTCCTTCATTGCCTCGGCCACAGCGTCCAGTTTGTCGGACATCTCCGGCCCGAAGTACAGCGCCGTGTCTCCGCTGTCGGCGATTTCCTTGTACGTGCGCCGCAGGTCGTCCACCCTCGCGCGCCCCGCGTCCGACATGGCTTTGCCGCCGTCGAAGTCCAGCGTGGAGAGAAATCCCGCCACGGCGGCCCGCAGGTGTTCCGGGACGTGCTTCGCGTCGGTCGGGTGCCGCAGCAGCGCGTCAAGTTCCTTTATCGTCTTGCGTATCTTCCCGCGCTTTGCGGTGTCTTGGCGTTTCCGCTTGTCCAAGAGCCCCTTCCACATATGCGCGTACTTTATCTCCAGCACCTTTCTGTCAGATTTCGCCTTAGCGGCTGCGGAGCGCTCCTTTTGCCGCCCGCGCTCCGCCTGCAGCCGTTTTTGCGCGCTCTCCCGCAGTCTCGCGAGCCGCCGCTCGTATGCCTCGCCCTGCCGCGTCAGGTCGCGGTTGGCTCGCACGTCGCGGTCTAGTTCCTCGCCCAGTTCGCGCAACCCCGCGAGCATGGCGAGCCTGTCGGCGACGTATTCGTCGTCGAGCGCCTCCGAGCTGTTCGGCATGTTGCGCATTTCTTCGCGCAGCTCCCGCGCCCGCTTCGCCGCGCTGTCTATTATCTCCTTGTTTGCGTACGCCTCGTCCACCACGTCGAGTATCCGCCGCCACCGCTCCAACGGGTGGTCTATGCCGTCGGGGAAAAAGCCCTTGCCAAAGGATGCCTGCAGATCCTGATAGGCGAGGTCGGGTGGCGTTCCCTTGCCCTGCGCGACTAGCTTTAGTTTCCCCCAGTACCGTTTGCGCATATCGTTGTACGTGTCGAACCCGTAGTCGTCGCCCGCGCCCTTCTCGTGTGCGCCAAACGCTATGGGCGTCGTGCGCAGGTGCCGCCTCAGTTCCCTGTAGTCCGGCTCCAGCGCCATCGCCGTGTCCAGCTCCTCGATATCGCCCGGCGACATCTCCCCCAGCGAGAGCCTCTGCCCCCCGCCATTGCTGTCTGTACCCGCGTTTTCCCTCTTGACAAGATC
>JAITEC010000183.1 GCA_031282225.1 Oscillospiraceae bacterium
CATCTTGCGCAGGTTCTCCATCTGCTCTTCTTCCTTGCTCGTGTACGTGACGCGCGTGAGCTTGGTGACGCCCTCCACAATATCGGCTACGTCGCCGCCGAACCGGCGGGCTATTTCGCTGTGGGTGGCGCCGGTGTCCTCTATGCAGTCGTGTAGCAGGGCGGCGATTATGGAGTCGGCGTCAAGCCCCATTTCCGCCACGATCTCAGCCGCCGCGAGCGGGTGGGAGATGAAGGGGGAACCGTCTTTGCGAAGCTGCTTGCTGTGCGCGGCGCGCGCGAACTCAAACGCCTCGCGGAGCCGCGACGTGTCGATAGCCGGATTGTACTCTCGTATGATGTCCTCAAGATGCGAATATCGCTCGGAGATGCCGTCCATCTCGCCTGCTCCCCCCCTCTCGGCGAATCGTGAAATCAGCGCCTTGGGTGCCGCCGCACGTCAAACACGTGGAGCTGCACGTTTTTGAAGCCCCTAAACTCATTTACCTGGGGACCGAAAGCTATGTCTATCATGTCGCCTGCCGACACTCCCACCGTCTCGGGAGTGGCCGAGAAGAATATGCAGTCGAATTTTCTCCCGTCTTTTTCCACTTTCATGCGGCAGTGGGCGCCGTCGCCTACAGATTTAATGGCGGCCAGCCGCACGTTCCTGAAGCACAGGCACGGCGGCATGAAGCCGTTGCCGAACGGCTCGCATTTCTCGAGCTGCGCCACGTTTTCCATCCTTAGCAGTTCCGGGCGATCCACTTCGAAGTCCAGGCGCATGGTGGGGACGGGGGGCGTCTTTATGTTTTCGCGGTAGTAGCCGATAAGGCGCCGGCGCAGTTCCTCGATGTTGTCCTCGCGTATGGTCAATCCGGCGGCCATCTCGTGACCGCCGTAGTTTAGCAGTATGTCGTCGCACGTAAGGAGCGCGGAGTGCATACGGAACGCGCCGAAGCTCCTGCACGACCCGCGCCCCACGCCGTTTGCGTCGATGCCTATCATAACGGACGGGAACATGCTCTGTTCGGCGACCCTGGCGGCCACGATGCCGAGGACGCCTTGGTGCCAGCCGCGGCTCGAGCACACTATGGGTCCGTCTTCGGCGGGCGCGCTGTCTTTGAGAAGCTGCAGCGCCTGGTTATATATCTCCGTCTCGAGCAGGCGCCTTTGGGCGTTGAGCTCGCACAGCTCGGATGTGAGCCTCAACGCCTCGTCCTCGTCGCCTGTCATGAGCACGTCCACGGAGAGATATGTGCGCCCCATGCGCCCTGCCGCGTTCAGCCGGGGGGCAAGAGTGAAGCCTATGGCCGTTGAGTTTATCACGCTGCGGTTGTTGCACGCCTCCGCCACGAGGCAGCGAAGCCCCGGGCGGCGCTGTTTATTGAGGACGGACAGGCCGCGCCTTATCAGTACGCGGTTTTCTCCCACGACGGGCATTATGTCGGCTATCGTGCCGATGGCGACATAGTCGCCGTATGTCTCCAGGAGTTCCTCCAGCCCGGTCCTGCCGCGCTCGAGTGCGCACACGAGCTTGAAGGCCACCCCAACGCCGGAGAGGGTCTTGTTGGGATACGGGCAGCCCGGACGTTTGGGGTTTATCACGGCTATGGCGTCGGGTATCGATTCGTGCTTGCACTCGTGGTGGTCGGTGATTACAAGGTCTATGCCGATTTCCTTTGCGTGCTCCGCTTCCGCCACGGCCGTTATGCCGCAGTCCACTGTAACCACGAGCGATATGCCCTCCACGAGCAGCGTGTCGAGCGCCGCGCGGTTTACGCCATAGCCCTCTTCGCCCCTGCCCGGGATATATATCTCGCACGTGGCGCCGCGCGACCGGAGGTAGCCGGCGACAAGGGCGCTTGCCGTCATTCCGTCCACGTCGTAGTCGCCGTACACGGCGATGTGCTCGCCGCGAGATATGGCGCCGTCCACCCTCTCCACGGCCTTGTCCATGTCGAGCATGAGGAACGGGTCGTGGATGTCCGATAGGTCTGCCCTGAGGAACTCGTCGGCTGCCGACGGCTCAGATATGCCCCGGGAGGCAAGGAATACGGAGACAAGCGGATTGATGCCGTGGCGGCACAGCTCCACGGCGGCCTTCCTGTCAAATCCCTTCACGTCCCAATCGGCGAATTTCATGCTTTTCCCACTCTCTGGCAATCGGCGCGCGCCGCGCGCGCGCCGATAGTTCTAATTATATATCTGTTTTAATTATCTTATCATCGGGGAATTCTATCATACGCAGCCGTGAATTTCAACAAAAATTTTTTGGAATGGATCCGCTTGCCCGAACGGGGGCTATTTGCACGCGCATTTGTCGGGCGGGTCGGTGGGGAAGAAGTCGTCCACCGGGAAGTGGATTTTGGAGAACAGCGTGCACGGGTCGTCCTCGCCGGCGGGTTCGCCCTCTTTGTTTGGCATGCAGTAGTCGTAAGCGGGGATGAGCAGTTGTGTGTCGCGCTCCAGGTAGGCGATGGAGAACTGGCCGAGGGTCACGTAGACGCGGCGCTGCGAGTTGGCGAAATTGAGTTCTCCGGGTATCATGTCGGCAATGCAATCGGGCACGCTCACGGCGCACGGGTCGTATTTGCAGTCGCATATGTCAACGAGCTTCATGCCGAGCACCATCGGGTCCACGGCCTCCACTACGGCCGTGGGAGCGCCTGATCTCTCGCACGCGCAGTCCCCGCACAGCGGCGTCTTTGAGGTGAACACGCGCGCGGAGCTCTCGCCTCCGTACAGCACCACGCGTTTGTTGAATACCGCCAGTCCCATGATTTCAGACGGTTTGCATGACGGCGTGAACGCGTCGCCTACCACGAGGTAGTAGTAGCGGATGTCAACGGTGTAGCACCCTTTGTTGAACGGCACGTCTTCCACCCCTGTGCTGATATAAAGGAGACTGGCGGACTTGGGACGGACGTTCACGCAGTTTTCCACGATAGACTGTGATTCTATG
>JAITEC010000189.1 GCA_031282225.1 Oscillospiraceae bacterium
CAGCGCTTCGGCGAGATGGAGGTCTGGGCGCTCGAGGCCTACGGCGCGGCCTACACGCTCCAGGAGATACTGACAGTGAAGTCCGACGACGTGACCGGGCGCGTGCGCACATACGAGTCCATAGTGAAAGGGCACAACATCCCCCAGCCGGGCGTGCCGGAGTCGTTCAAAGTCCTTGTCAAGGAACTGCAGTCGCTGTGCCTCGACCTGCGCGTGCTCGACGAGGAAGGCAATATAATAGAGCTCCAAGGCGAAGACGACGCCGCGGGCCCTCGCAGCTTGGAGGCGCAGTACTCCGCGAGCGACGACGAGCTGATCAGCGCCGGATACTCCATAGAGGACGTGCGCATTGATGACGACGGGGACGACCTCCAATACGGGGAATCTGGCGACGCGGACGGCCTGGTTGAGGTAAATATCGACGATACGGAGGAAGAAGCATGAGTTTTGCTGCGTTTGACGCCATCCAAATAGGGCTCGCCTCGCCCGAGATGATACGCAAGTGGTCCCACGGAGAGGTGAAAAAGCCGGAGACCATCAACTACCGGACACTGAAACCGGAGCGCGACGGCCTTTTTTGCGAGAGAATATTCGGCCCCACAAAAGACTGGGAGTGCCACTGCGGCAAGTACAAGAAAATACGGTACAAGGGCAAAATATGCGACCGCTGCGGCGTTGAGGTCACAAAGCAAAGCGTCAGGCGCGAGCGAATGGGTCACATTGAGCTCGCCGCGCCCGTCTCGCACATCTGGTATTTCAAGGGAATACCGTCACAGATGGGGCTGCTGCTCGACATGACGCCGCGCGTGCTGGAAAAGGTCCTGTATTTTGCCGCATATATAGTCATCGACCCCGGTGCGGCGCCGCTGCGCAAATACCAGATACTCTCGGAAAAAGAGTACCGCGAAATGCGCGAGAAATATGAGGACGACTTCAAGGCCGGCATGGGCGCGGAGGCAATACGCGAGCTCTTGGGCGAGCTCGACTGCGAGAAATTTGCCGAGCAGCTGCGCGCGGAGGCCATAGACGCCTCGGGGCAGAAAAAGGCCAAGCTCGTCAAGCGCCTCGAGATAGTGGACGCCTTCCGCCGCTCCGGCAACGACCCGTCGTGGATGATCATAGACGTCCTTCCGGTCATCCCCCCGGAAATCCGCCCCATGGTGCAGCTGGACGGCGGTCGTTTCGCCACTAGCGACCTAAACGACCTCTACCGCCGCGTCATAAACCGGAACAACCGGCTCAAGCGGCTAATAAGCCTGACAGCGCCCGACATAATAGTCCGCAACGAAAAACGCATGCTCCAAGAAGCGGTGGACGCGCTCATTGACAACGGAAGGCGCGGAAGGGCGGTGACGGGCGCCAACTCGCGGCCGCTCAAGTCGCTGTCCGACATGCTCAAAGGCAAGCAGGGACGGTTCCGCCAAAATCTCCTCGGCAAGCGCGTGGACTACTCCGGGCGCTCGGTCATTGTCGTGGGCCCGGACTTAAAACTGTACCAGTGCGGCGTGCCCAAAGAGATGGCCATAGAGCTATTTCGGCCATTTATCATGAAAAAGCTCGTAGAGGACGGCGCGTCAAATAACATCAAGTCGGCCAAGAAGATGGTAGACCGCGGCCAAGCGGAGGTATGGGACGCATTGGAGGTAGTCATCAAAGAACACCCCGTGCTGCTCAACCGCGCGCCTACGCTGCACCGCTTGGGCATACAGGCTTTCGAGCCGATACTGGTAGAGGGACGCGCGCTGAAACTTCATCCGCTCGTATGTTCCGCGTACAACGCCGACTTCGACGGCGACCAGATGGCAATACATGTCCCCCTCTCCGCCGAGGCGCAGGCGGAAGCGCGCATACTCATGCTGTCCGCCAACAACTTGCTGCACCCGAAAGACGGGCAGCCCGTCACCGTGCCTACGCACGACATGATATTGGGTTCGTATTATCTGACATACCTGCGCGAGGACGAAAAGGGCGCGGGCAAGATGTTCTCCTCCCCTAGCGAGGCGCTCACGGCATACCAAAACGGCGACGTGGCCATCCATGCGCCGATCAAGGTACGCGTCGAACGCAAAATCGCCGGCGCGACGCGCCATAAAATCATAGACACGACCGTTGGCAGGATTATTTTCAACGAACCCATCCCGCAGGACCTCGGCTTTGTAGACCGCGGGGATCCGGAGCGCATGTTCGATTATGAAATCAGCTTTCAAGCGGGGAAAAAGCAGCTGGAGGGCATCATCAGGCGCTGCATCGCGCGCCACGGGTTCACTCTGTCCGCAGAACTCCTGGACAATATCAAGGCCTTGGGTTTCAAGTACTCAACGCGCGGCGCGATAACCATTTCAATATCAGATATGACCGTCCCGGACGCGAAGCGTACGCTCATACGCGACACGGAGCAAAAAGTCATTGCCATTGAGCAGCAATTCAAGCGCGGCTTTATAACAAACGACGAGCGCTACCGTCTCGTCGTGCGCGAGTGGGAGAAGACCACAAAAGACGTGACCGACGCCTTGGCCAACACGCTCGACGAACTCAATCCCGTCTATATCATGGCAAATTCCGGCGCGCGCGGCAGCATGAACCAGATACGCCAATTGGCCGGAATGCGAGGGCTCATGGCCAATACTGCCGGCAAGACCATAGAAATACCTATCAAGGCCAGCCTGCGCGAGGGCCTAACGGTGCTCGAGTACTTCACTTCGGCGCGCGGCGCGCGAAAAGGCCTGACAGACACGGCGCTGCGTACGGCGGACTCGGGCTATCTAACTCGCCGTCTCGTAGACGTGTCTCAGGACGTTATTATCCGCGAACACGACTGCGGCACCCACGACGGCATAAAGGCAACCAGCGCGGAGACGGTATCGAGCCGCGACTTTGCGGATTACTCGGCGTTTGCGGGTTCCCTGCTGGGCGCCGTGGCCGCAATGCCAATATACGATGTCTACACCGGGGAGATACTCGTGGAAAAGGGCAAGAGGATTGAGGCGGGCGACGTGGATGCCATCGGCGCGCACAGTGTGGAGCGCGTCGTGCTGCGGCTGGAGGATACCTCGCTCGGCGAGATGATACACGGGAGGTACCCGGCGTCCGACGTCATTTCCGCGAAAACCGGGGAGACGCTGTTCACGCGCGACGACATGCTCTCGTCCTCAGACGCCGCTACGCTGGACGAACACGATGTCTTCGAGATAGTCGTGAGGTCTGTCCTCTGCTGCGTTTCGGGCAGCGGCGTTTGTTCAAAATGCTACGGCATAAACCTCGCCACGGGCAGCCCCGTTTCCATCGGGGAGGCGGTGGGCGTCATAGCGGCGCAGTCCATCGGCGAGCCGGGCACCCAGCTCACAATGCGCACGTTCCACACCGGCGGCGTCGCGGGAGACGACATAACGCAAGGGCTGCCGCGTGTAGAGGAGCTGTTCGAGGCCCGCAAGCCAAAGAAAATGTCCATACTCTCCGAGACATCAGGCAGGGTGATGATAGAGGAGACGCGCAGGAGCGCGATAGTGGCGATAAATGTAATAAGCACGGAGCAGGAGGGCGAGGCTCGCGTCTACCAGGCGCCTTATTCCGCCGGCATCAGG
>JAITEC010000064.1 GCA_031282225.1 Oscillospiraceae bacterium
TCACGGATGTCCCTGTGGGACAATGGTACTCCGATGCCGTCGCGTGGGCGGCGTCAAACGGCATCGTGAACGGCACCGGGGAGGACAAATTCAATCCGAACGGCGCTGTCACGCGCGAGCAGACGGCGGCGATACTCCTGCGCTGCGCCCAGTACGCGGGCTTCGGTCCGCAAGGGGCGTGGGCGGCGCGCCTCGACTTTGCGGACGCAGGGAATATATCCGATTGGGCGACGCAGGGCGCGATGTTCTGCTACATAAACGGCATAATAGAGGGCAAACCCGGCAAGCTGTTCGATCCGCAAGGGGACGCGACGAGAGCCGAGGCGGCGGCAGTGTTGAAACGCTTCATCGAGGCGGCGGGCTGAGTACAGACGGCGCTCACAGCAGCTGGCGCTGGATCTTGCCGCTGATGGTTTTGGGAAGCTCGTCGCGGAATTCTACGATCCTCGGGTACTTGTATGGCGCGGTGTGTGCTTTTACGTACTCCTGTATCTCTTTTTTGAGCTCGTCGCTCGGGCTTGCGTCTTTCGTCAGCACGATGGTAGCCTTGACTATCTGCCCGCGCAACTCGTCGGGAACGGGCGATACACCGCACTCGAGCACATAGGGCAGCTCCATTATGACGCTCTCGATCTCAAACGGGCCAATGCGGTAGCCGGAGGATTTTATTAGGTCGTCCACGCGCCCGACATACCAGTAATAGCCCTCCTCGTCGCGCCACGCCGTGTCGCCCGTGTGGTAGGTACCGCCGCGCCAGACGTTCGCCGTGTTCTCCGGGTCGTTGTAGTACTCTATCACGAGCCCGGGCGTGCGACCCGGCGACGTTCGGACCACTATCTCGCCCACCTCGCCGTCCGGCACGGGCCTGCCTTCCGTGTCCACGAGGTCAATGTCGTACAGCGGGGTCGGGCGGCCCATGGAGCCGGGCTTTGGCGTCATGCCCGCTATGTTGCCAATGAGCACGGACGACTCCGACTGCCCGAATCCCTCCATTAAGGACAGACCCGTGTGTTTGCGGAACTGATGGAAGACCTCGGGGTTGAGCGCCTCGCCCGCTATCGTGGCGTGCTTGATTGACGACAGGTCAAATTTAGACAGATCCTCGCGTATTAAAAACCTGTACATCGTCGGCGGCGCGCAGAACGTAGTTATGCCGTATTTAGCGAACATCGGGAGTATGTCGCCCGGATCGAATCGGTCGAAATCGTACGCGAAGAGCGGGGCCTCGGAGAGCCATTGCCCGTATATCTTGCCCCATGCGGATTTGGCCCAGCCGGTGTCGGAGATCGTCAGGTGCAGCCCGTCCGCGTCTACGCACTGCCAGTACTTCGCCGTGATGAAGTGCCCCAGGGGGTATTTGTAGTTGTGCGCCGCGATTTTGGGGTAGCCTGACGTGCCGGAGGTGAAGTACATGAGCATGTAATCGTCGCCACACGGAGCGTCCTCCGGGCGCGGGTAGCTGCCGCGGTACATCTCGAACTCGCCGTCGAAGTCGCGCCAGCCCGGGACGGCGCCGGAGCAGGCGATCTTCACGGCGACGCCGGGGCATTTCGCTGCGGCACGCTCCGCCTCACGCGGCGCCAAGGCGCTCTCCGCCGTTATCATGACGGCGGTGACGCCCGCCGCCTCTATGCGGTATTTGTAGTCTTTCTCGAGGAGCTGGTCCGTGGCCGGGATGGATATGGCGCCTATCTTCTCCAAGGCGACGGTCGCGATCCAAAACTGCCAGTTGCGCCGCAGGACGAGCATTACGCGGTCCCCGCGCTTTATGCCGAGCGCCGTGAAGTAATTTGCCGCCCGGCTCGACAGGCGGGAGATGTCCTCGAACGTGAAGCGGCGCTCCGCCTTGTCTTTTGATATGTGCAGGAGGGCGAGCTTGTCGGGTTCGCGCGCGGCCAGCGCGTCCACAACGTCGAACGCGAAGTTGAACGTATCCGTGTTCTTGAATGATATTGACAAGAGCGAGCCGTTTTCGTCCTCAACAGTGTCAATGTACTTTTTGTAGACGCGCTCACGGCCGGTGTGCCGTACGCCCGCGAGGCGCGGGGACGCCGCCGCGCCTCGCGGCCCGGGGGGCTCGGGCGCCGTCTCGGGGTCGATGACGACGGCGTAGAACTCGCAGTTGCCGCCTCCGACGGCTATCATGCCGTGAGGAGTTGAGCTGTCGTAGTACACGCAGTCGCCGGGATAGAGCGTTTCCGTGTGCCCGCCTATGCGGACACGAAGGATGCCGGAGATGACGATGTCGCACTCCTGCCCCTCGTGCGTGGTGACCTCGATCTCGCGGTTTTGCAGCGCGTCGTCGTATACCGCCGTCACGCGCAGGGGTTCCGTGCGGCGGCCGCGGAACGCGTGCGCCAGGCTATAGTACACCATATTGTGCGCCTGGTCTATGCGCTGGCCCTCTCCCGCGCGCGTGACGGTGTAGGACGTCAGGCGTGGCGACGCGCCCTCTATTATGTCTGTCACGTCCACGCGCAGCGCGATGGCGCAGCGGTACAAGAACGCGAAGGACAGGTCCAGGCGCCCCCCCTCGCACGCCGCGTATTCCTCCGGCGCGACGCCGGTCTTCTCCGCCATTGCAGCAACTGTCAGCCCCTCTATCTCGCGCAGCTCGCGTATGCGCCCGGCGATCTCGCTGATCCTGGAAGCTATGCTGTCTTCCCTGTCCACTGTGTGTCTCCTCCGTTTCGTAATGCGGGACGAAAAAGCCCGTCCCAAAGGTTTACTTTGAGACGGGCGAGATGCTTTCGACCCGCGGTACCACTCAAATTGCGCGCAAAGCGCGCCACTCATGGGCTCCTAGCGAGCCCCGCGCCTTAACGCGGCGCCAACGGGAGGCTCTACCTGCGCCGCCGGGCACTGCGCGCCCTTTGCCGCTCTCTGCGCTCCTGCTCGGAAGTGACAAGCCATCTGGTACCCCCGCCGCCGTCTCGCACCGCCCGACGGTTCTCTGAACGCGGAGAAAACCAAGCCCTCTTCGTCATCGCAAAAGCATTGTAGCACAAGCGGCGCGGGCGTGTCAAGCATTAGATCGGGCGCGGCGGCGGTATGCGCGGTATGGGTGGTATGTGCGGCGGAGCAAAAATTGTCATATTCCGCAGTTTCCGGGGATTCATTCCCCGGAAACTGCTCTTTGCGAGCGTCACAACGCGAGAACTAAGCCTTCGTATCTCGTTTGTTACGACACAGTCGTGACAAACGAAATGATTCGTACTGCGCTGTTGACACGGCGGCGTTGCTTTGATAAACTGGTGAAGGCTGGTGCAAGAGCAGCCGGATACAGGTATTTTGCGGTTAGGGAGAGTTATATTGCGTGGAGCGGCCGCCCTGTCGGCGCAGGGGATATATAAGTACTTGGATGCCGGGAGCGGGTTCCGCGTGGAGGTGCGCGGGCGTGTGGGTTCGACGAACGACCTGGTGGCGAGGCGGGCGCGCGAGGGGGAGCCAGAGGGGCTTGTCATGGCCGCTGACTCGCAGAGCGCGGGGAGGGGAAGGCAGGGGAGACCTTTTTACTCGCCGGAGGGCGCCGGGGCGTATTTCAGCGTCCTGCTGCGGCCGGGCACCGGCATTCAAAGGCCGCAGCTCATAACGGCCGCCGCTGCCGCCGCCGTCGCGGAGACGCTGGCGGAGGAGCGCGCGGGCGCGGATATAGGCATAAAGTGGGTAAACGACGTGCTTTGCAACGGGAAGAAAGTGTGCGGCATACTCGCGGAGGGCTCGCCGGACGCGGGTGGCGGGCGCCTGGCTCACGTTGTATTGGGTATAGGGATAAATGTAGCCGCGCCGCCGGGCGGGTACCCCGACTGGATCGGGGGCGCCGCCGGCGCGCTATTTGAAGGCGATGACTGTCCTGGAGACATGCGAAACATATTAGTCGCCGGCGTCTTGAACAGGTTTGCCGCGTATTACGCCGATCTCGACGGCAGGGGGTATTTGCGCGCGTACAGGGGGATGTCCGCCGTAATCGGCCGCGAGATCGCCGTGACGGCGGGGAGCGGGACGAGGCGCGCGCTCGCCGTTGGCATAGACGACGAGTGCCGGCTGTCAGTGCGATACCCAAACGGCGAGACCGAGGCGCTCTCGGCGGGGCGGATAACGATAGAAAGGGCGGTTTAGCAATGGCAAGGTCGCACACGCGGGACATGGTTTACACTGCCTTGATGGCCGCGTTCATATGCGTGGCCGCTCCGTTTCAAATACCGATAGGCCCCGTGCCGATAACGCTGGCGACTTTTGCGGTATTCACGGCCGCGGCGGCGCTGGGGCCAGGGCGCGGCACCGCCGCGACGGCGCTGTACGTCGCCGCAGGGACAATGGGCCTGCCTGTCTTCACGGGCTTTTCCGGAGGCCTGCAAAAACTCGCGGGGCCCACGGGAGGATATATCGCGGGGTATATCCCGTGCGCGGCGGCGGCAGGGTTCGTGGCCGACTGGGCCTCGCGCCGGGTCGCGGGGGGCGCGCGCAGGACGTGCCTGTATGCCCTGGGCATGGCGGCGGGAACTGCAATTTGCTATGCGATAGGCACGGCGTGGTATGTGTATGTGAGCGGCAGCGCGTGGGACGCCGCGCTTGCGGTATGCGTCGTGCCGTTTTTGCCGTTTGACGCGGTGAAGGTGGCGATGGCGTCTGTTGTTTCGCCGGCAATAAGGGTCAGGGCGCGGGGCGATTTTATATGACTGCCGTATTCAGGCGCGCAAACGGTGCGCTGCGGGCTTGCCTGAGGCGGGTGTGCGCGCTGCTTACGGCGGCGGCGCTC
>JAITEC010000210.1 GCA_031282225.1 Oscillospiraceae bacterium
TTGGTGCTGACGTTTGCGGCGTGCAGTGGCGACGGGCAGCAAAATTCTCCGGCGGGAAACCCGTCGACCGGCGGAGAATCGACCGCGCCGACCGGCGGCGGGCAGGAGTCCGCTCCCCCGTCCGGCGGGGGAGCGGAAGACATACCCGCGGGCGGCGGCTCAGGTTACACTGACGTCGGATTCTTCGACCCGAATTACGACTACAGCCAGCACAAGACGTTCAAGGTCGCGTATGTATCGAATTCAAATGATTTCCTGACGCTGGAGTTTGACGCCGCCTACAAGGATTGGGCGCCGCGCATGAACATCAACTACACCGGTCTGTGGGCGTCTACCTCTGGCAGCAACGACGAGTATCTCTCCGGCCTGCAACTCTACTGCGAGCAGGACTATGACGGACTGCTGCTCCAGCCCGATCTGAGCATATACACGCGCATTGTGGAAATACTCGACGAGGCCGGAATGCCATGGATCAGCGGCATAGGGCAGGCGCGAACGGATAACGGCGCCGGAGCGCTGCTCCACCCGTCCGTAGGCTTTTCTGATCTTGACGTCGGCTATAAGCTGATGCAATACTGTCTTGATTGGAAGGACGCGAATTACCCGGACGTCTCGTGGGATAAGGTCGGCGTTATTGCCATAGACATGGGAGTGTCGGTGGAGATCATGAGACGCACGTTCGGCACGGAGCTCAGATGGGTGGAGACGCGCCCGGAGATGGGCGAGGCCAACGAGTCGCGCGAGATCAACCCGAAAAACTTCTGGATTTGCGACACGGCGATGGGTACGTTTGATCAGGTGACGGCGCAGAATATGACGACGCAGGTAGTCACCGCAAACTCGGGGATCGAGGTCTGGCTTGTGCCGGCGGCAGTTGACTTCTACGCCATGGGCGCGGCGCAGGCGCTCGAGAATCTCGGTCTGGCCGATAAATCCGTCATAGTCTGCAACGGCGGCTCGCAGCTTCCGCTGCAGCTCGATTCCGGTAAGGAGACTGCGTGGCGCAGCGCGCTGTTTACGCCGCAGACGATGTACTCCGAACCTATGATCGCCCAGCTCTGGGCGTTTATGGCCGGCCTCGCGACGCCGGAGACAATCTACCCCGAGTGGGTCAAATGGGATGATAAGGGAGATATATTCGACGACTCCGGAAATCTTGTCGAGGAGCACAATTCTGCGCAGGTGCTGATCCCGTCGTTCTGGATCGACAAGGACAACTACAAATCATATCTCGAATGGACCGATCTCTACGGATACGGGCCGGACGTGGAAGGCCACTACAGCTATGAGCCCGTGACAGATCTGAATCTGTACACGGCTCGCGAAACCGTACCGGACTACTATTCAAAATAGAGGAGGGTGGCTTTATGTTTCAGTTGGCGCCGATAAGCGACCGAGTGCGGCGTATCAAGGAGCGTCGGCGTGAGCACGACAACGGGCATGTCGCGTTGTGCGGCGAGCGCACGGAGATATACACGCGGTACTATAAGACGCACGACTTTGAGATGGAAATAGCAAAGCGCGCGGGCGCGCTGTACGAGTGGTGCGACAAGCACGAGCTGAGCCTCGAGGACGACGCGATGTTTGTCGGAAATCTTGGGCGTGGCTGGCGCGAGGCGGTCAATTACGTCGAGTGGGGAACAGGCTGGCTCGAGCTCGTGATGGAGCTGCCGGAGGAAGATTTTGTGCGCGAATGGCAGAGTCCCGGCGCGTACACGTATATATCGCCCGGCGACAGGGAGGTATTCAAGGAGGCGGTGGAATATTGGCGCGACAAGACGCTGCAGTCGCGCGTGTCAGCCGTGCTGCCTGAGGAGATATGGGCTCTAAAGGGAGACAACTGCACCACGTTTGGCAACCGCCCAAAGCTCAACACCGCCGACATGCCGCAGGGACACTACTGCGCGAACTACCGCAAGGTCATCGACAAGGGCTGGGGATACATCATACGCGAGGCGCAGGAACATATGGACGCCATACGAGGACATGTGTTTGACCGCGACAACAAGCGATACGTCACATGGCGCGCGATGCGCACTGTGGCCGAGGGCGCAAAGCGGATCACCGAGCGCTATGCGGAGCTTGTGTCACGTGAGGCGCAAAATGCGTCGGGCGAACGCAGAGCGGAGCTCCTGACGATGGCGGACGGATTGCGGTGGATCGCGGAGAACCCCGCGCGCACCTACTGGGAATCCATGCAGGCGGTAGTCATATATCAGTGCCTCCTGCACATTGACGGACAGGCGCACGGCATAACGCTCGGGAGGCTCGACCAGTATTCGGGACATTTCCTTGAAAAGGAGCTGTCCGATGGGAGCATCACGCTCGAACGCGCGCAGGAGCTGGCGGATGCGTTTGTGCTCAAGCTGGGAGATTTTCTCGCTATGCAGTTTGCCTCCGTAGCCGTGAAGCTGCCGCCGTCGGACGGCAGGATGATGGAGGCGGCGCCGCCGCCAAAGCCCGTGTATCACTACGAATGCGGAGGACACCACTTCACGGTGGGCGGCATCACAAAGGACGGACGCGACGCGACGAATACACTGTCGATGCTGTTCCTGCAGACATACGCGCGGCTGTACCTGACGATACCTTCGATCTCCGTGCGCATCCATCCGGAGACGCCGGCCGCGCTGTGGGAGCACGCCATAGAGTCGTCTAAGATAGCGGGAGGCATGCCTATCTTTGAAAACGACAGCATAATAATCCCGGCGCTCGTTGAGCGCGGTATGTCGCAGGAGGACGCCAATGACTACTGCATAATCGGCTGTGTGGAGCCTGCGGGCTGCGGCTGCGAGTGGTCGGCGTGCGGCAGCAGCGGCGGAGAGAGCTTTTCAAACCTTGTCGGAATCATGAATATGGCCATTCACAATGGCGTAAACCCGAAGACGGGCTGCTCGGCCGGCCTGAAGACGGGATATCTGTATGACTATAAGACCTTTGACGAATTCAAGGAAGCGTTCAGAAAGCAGCTGAAGTATATTCTTGACTGGCACGACTCGTTTGTCAATTTCTATGAGCTCGTCTACGGCGCGTACTACCCGTGCGTGACGGCGACGGCGACCATCGAGGGCTGTATGGAGAGCGGACTGGACGTCCTGGAGGGAGGGGCGAAATACAACTCCACCGGCTTTACGGCGCTCGGCGTGGGGAATGTGGCCGATAGCATGATGGCGATAAAAAAGCTCGTCTTCGACGATAAAAGGGTGACGGCGCGCGAGCTCTATGACGCGCTTATAAACAACTGGCGCGGTCATGAGGAGCTCCGTCAGTATATAATCAACGACGTCCCGCACTACGGAAACAGCAGCGGCGAGGTAGATGAGCTGGCGTCGTGGGCGCTGGGCGAATATGCGGATCACATGCTGAGCGTGCGCGGGCCGCGCGGCAAGTGGCGCGGCGGGACCTTCACCGTCACTACTCACATAGAATTTGGCAATCTCACCGTAGCCACACCTGACGGACGCGAGGATGGAGCGCCGCTCGCCGAGGCGATTTCACCACGGCAGGGGTTCGATAAAAACGGTCCCACCGCGTATATGCTGTCAGCGGCGCGGCTGCCGCACTACAAGCTCGGCAACGGCGACCAGCTGAACATTCGCTTCTCGCCTGCCACCGTGAGCGGAGAGGACGGCGCGCGCAAGCTGACGCAGCTCATCCAGACGTATTTCGGAGAGGGCGGGATGCAGGTGCAGTTCAACGTCGTGAGCACGACGCAGCTGCACGACGCGCAAAGCAGACCGGAGGAGCATGAAAATCTCATAGTCCGCATAGCGGGCTTCTCTGTATTCTTCGTGGAGATGCCAAAGGTCATGCAGGACGATTTTATATCAAGGACAGAGCACTTCGTATAATACGTCAGGAGGCATGAAATGTTCAGGTACGTCGTCAAGCGCCTCTTACTTGTTATTCCCACGCTGCTGGGCATTACAATAGTGGTACAGCTGTTTATCGTCATCACGCCGGGAGATCCCGCCAGAATGCTGGCGGGGAATCAGGTGTCGGAAGAGGAGGTGGAAAAGCTCAGGGAGGAGATGGGCCTGAACGATCCGTTTCTTGTGAGATACGGTGACTACATGAAAGGTCTTTTCAAGGGCGATTTTGGTACGTCATACAAGACAAAGGGCTCCGTTTTGAAAGAAATGCTGCAACGGTTTCCATATACGCTGCTGCTTGTTTTTGTCAGCATGCTTTTGGCCGTTGCAATCGGTATCCCGCTTGGCATCTACGCCGCGACGCACCAATATTCATGGAAGGATAACGCGGCGATTTTCGGTTCGCTGTTCTGCGTCTCAATGCCGCCTTTCTGGCTGGCGCTGATGCTGGTCCAATTTATTTGCGTCAAGCTTGGACTTTTGCCGGTGGCGGGCATCGACAGCTGGCTGGGGTGGATACTGCCGTGCGTTACGACGGCGCTGGCATATGCGGCCTCTATCGCGCGGCAAATGAGATCAAATCTGCTCGAGGTCATAAGACAGGACTTCGTTACGACGGCGCGCGCAAAAGGGCAGACGGAGAATAAGGT
>JAITEC010000077.1 GCA_031282225.1 Oscillospiraceae bacterium
TATGGGACGACACAGACGGCGAGGTGGACGCGTTCGTCGCGGGAGTGGGCACGGGCGGCACGATCTCCGGCGTCGGCGAGGTACTGAAAAAGCGCAAGCCGGGCGTGAGGATCATCGCCGTGGAGCCGGATTCCTCGGCTGTGCTCTCGGGTGAAAAAGCCGGGCCGCACAAGATACAGGGCATAGGCGCCGGCATCATACCCGATGTCCTCAACCGCGACGTGATCGACGAGGTGTTCCGCGTGACGAACGAGGATGCGTTCAAGACATCCCGCGAGCTCGCGCGCGCGGAGGGTCTTATTGTAGGCATAAGCTCCGGAGCGGCGGCTTACGCCGCCGTGCAGGTGGCCCGGCGCCCCGAGTACGCGGGGAAACTCATCATCGCGCTCCTGCCCGACACGGGCGAGCGCTATCTGTCAACGGCGCTGTACGCGCAGGAGGAGGTATAACCATGGCGGAACCCTTGGACACCGCAACGGCAGGGGGCAAGTTCGAGCTCATCAATTTGCGCCAGACATATCGCCTGCGCGACCGCGAAAATCGCTGCCACGCAGAATTCGTGGCGCTGGAGGATTTCTCCCTGTCCATAAAGGACGGTGAGTTCCTGGCCATAGTCGGCCCGTCCGGCTGCGGCAAATCCACGCTGCTCGACATCCTCTCAGGCCTGACAACGCCGCGTTCCGGGCAGCTGCGCATAGACGGGCGCGAGGTGAAGGGTCCCGCGCTCGACCGCGGGTTCATCATGCAGGGATACGCCCTGTTCCCGTGGCGCACGGTCATAAAAAACGTGGCATACGGCTTGGAGGTCAAGCGCGTCCCGCGCCGGGAGCGGGACGGCATATGCCGCAAGTACATCGACCTCGTGGGGCTGAGCGGCTTCGAGGGGCGCTACCCAAACGAGCTGTCCGGCGGCATGAGGCAGCGCGTGGCGATAGCGCGCTCTCTCGCCTACGACCCGCAGGTCCTGCTCATGGACGAGCCGTTCGCGGCGGTGGACGCCCAGACGCGCGAGACTCTCCAGGACGAGTTGCTGCGCATATGGGAGAAGACGGGCAAGACAGTGGTGTTCGTCACGCACAGCATAGAGGAGGCCGTGTTACTGGCGGACAGGGTAGTCGTCATGTCCCCGTGCCCGGGCAGCATAAAGGCCATAGTGCCCATAGGGCTGCCGCGCCCGCGCACGGCGGCCGAGATGCGCGTGTCGCCCGACTTCAGCTGGATAAGCCACAACGTCTGGGAACTCCTGCACGACTCCGACGGCCCCTCCCCGGGCGGCTCGGACAATTTGCCGGCGGCCCGCCACAGCATAGCTGACGAGATAGAGCCGTCAACCGCTCTATAGATCAGGTTTTAAGCGGCAGGGCCCGCCGCTTGAAATAAATATTACTCAAAACGGAGGTAAAAAGCATGACCAGAACACAGTCCGAAACACAGCGGCTCAAACGCGCGTTAGCGGCGGTATTGGCCGTATGCATGGCGTTTGCGCTCGCAAGCTGCGGCACCAAGGCCGACAGTTCGCCGTCCGGCGCGCCGACGCAGTCCGATCCCGGCGCCGCGCAGCCCAGCACCGCCACTGGCGGCGAAGGCGTCGCTGAGCCCTCGACAGAGCCCGCCAAGGAACTCTTCAAGCTGCGCGCGTTTGACCCGGCGGTGGACTTCCTGGAGCTGTCGATAGCAGACGAACTCGGCTTCTTCGCCGACGAGGGCCTGGAGATCGAATATGTAGGCGCCCAGCCCCAAGGGGTGTCCGCGTTCCAGCTGCTCGAGGAGGGCGAGATCGACATAGTCTACTCCGGCCACCCGCCGTCCATAGGGCAGGCGCGCCTGGCGGGACTCGATGTAGTTGCCGTTGCGCCCGGCATGGTCGACGGCGACTGGGGGCCGCACGTCAACTACCTTGTCCGCGAGGACAGCCCGCTGCAGTCGCTCGACGACTTGAAGCCCGGCCTGAAGATCGCCATCGCCGGCATAGCGCCCTGCACGGACGGCTATTTGAGATACTGGGCCGTGCAGCACGGCTGGGATCCAGAAGGGATAGAGTGGGTCACAATGGCGGGTTCCGGCCAGATGGAGCAGGCCGTGCTCGACGGCTCCATCGACGTGACTACCTCGCACACGCCCAACTCAAAAATCGCGCTGAGCAAAGGCGGCTACCGCTCGCTCGGCACTACGTGGGACATCTTCCAGTCTCCCGCCGCGGGACTCGCGGTACGCACGGTGCACCAATCGCTCATCGACGAGCACCCTGAGGCCGTGCAGGGCTTTGTGAACGCGATGTACCGCGCTCGCAAATGGGCCAACGCGAACCGAGAACAGGCGGAAAACCTCGTGTCCGCAGTTTTCGGCCTCAACCCCGGCGACGTCCTGGCAAACCCGGAGGATGAAAACAAGAACATCGATCCCGCCTATTTGGATCTCTGGTGGGAAATATCCGAGACCATCGGGCTTTGGGAGCCCGGCGCCATAGCGCCGGAGGATACGTACACAAACCAGTTCGTGCCGAGGGACATACCCGAATCGGATCTCACTTTGACGTGGGACGGCACGGTAAAACATGTATTCCACTGATACAATGGCTTTTCGGGCGCCGCCGGCTCTCTCCGCCGGCGCCCGCAGGGCGAAAAAACAACAACGGAGGGGATTATGCCTGTTAAATACTCGGGTATCCGCGAGACCCGCCCGTTCACGTACAACGACCTGGGCGGCCCAAGTCGCCGCGTGTCCGACGATTTTGAAAAGAAGTGCCTGAAATCCGCCGACCGCACGTTCTCGCAGGGGCTGCAGTGCCAGCAGATCAACAGCATC
>JAITEC010000078.1 GCA_031282225.1 Oscillospiraceae bacterium
GCTCCATGCGGCAAATTACGATATAACCCACATATTCATAGACAGTCTCCTCAGGATAGTCGGGCGCGAAGTGGACGGCGACACGGCGCCGTTCCTCGACTGGTGCGACAGCTTCGGCAGGCGCGAGGGAATAAAGTTCACAATGATGATAAGCGCCGACACGTCACTCGCCGGCGAAGACATAAAAAAGTACTTTTAGGCCTTGCTCGGCAATAACAGGCCCCGGCTCCTCCTGCACAGCTGCTGCGCCCCGTGCGCCTGCTGCGCCGTCGAGCGGCTGTCCCCTGGATTCGACCTGACTCTTTTTTACTATAATCCGAACATATACCCCGCCGAGGAGCACGAAAAGCGCGCGATGTGGATACGCAGGCTCCCGCGCCTGCTCGGGCTCACCGAGACGGTAGGCGTGTACGAGGGCGCTTACGATCCCGGCGCGTTTTACGGCGCGGTCAGCGGGCTCGAGGGGCTGCCCGAGGGCTCGCTGCGGTGCCGCGCCTGTTTCAGGCTGCGGCTTGGCGTTGCCGCGTCGTACGCCGCCGAGCGCGGCTACGATATGTTCGCCACCACGCTGTCCGTCAGCCCACACAAGGACGCCGGCGCCATAAACGAATTGGGCGCCGATCTATCGCGCGAGCACGGCGTCCGATTCCTCAGCACGGACTTCAAAAAGCGCGGCGGATATCAGCGCTCCGTTGAACTGTCAAAAAAACTGGGACTATACAGGCAGCGCTACTGCGGGTGCGAATTCAGCCTGCGTCCGGGCGCCGTAAAAGCAATGCGAAAGGAATGGACATAAATATAATGGCAGCGACAGAGCCAATAAGAGATAAAAGACACATCCGCGAACTGGCGGGGTACTACTTAAAGCGCGGGCAGCTGCGCAACCACGTCCTCATCATACTCGGCGTGCATACCGCGCTGCGCGTAGGCGACCTGTTGCGCTTGCACTGGGACGATGTATACGATTTTGAAAACCGCCGCGTCCGCGAGAGCATAACGCTTACAGAGCAAAAGACAGGCAAGTCAAAACTCCTCGCGCTCAACGGAAGCGTCATGCGCGCGCTGAAGCTCTACTCCGAAATGGCCGCGAAGCCGGGCGGGTTCCTCATAGAAAACCACAGGACCGGCAACGCCATCAGCCGTATCCAGGCGTACCGCATAACGCGCGCCGCGTCTGACGCGCTAAAGCTCCAGTCCCGCGTATCGTGCCACTCCCTGCGCAAGACATTCGGGTACCACGCTTGGAGGGGCGGCGTCTCTCCGGCAATAATCATGGAGATATACAATCACAACTCGCTCGCCGTCACGCGCCGCTATCTCGGAGTCACCCAAGACGACAAGGACAGGGTATACCGCAAGATGGCGCTTCTCATGTAAAAAGCTCGGCGTCTCCCCCGCAGGCGGCGGATTTGAGAGAGCCCATACGTGAGAGGTGAGGCAATGTTGGACAGCGGCTTGTGGACGATAAGCGACCCGCTCGAAATCAAGATATTCATACTGTTTATGCTCCGCCGCCTCGATTCGCCTGCGGAGCTCGAAACGCTCTACTCGCTCGCCACGCGCGACGGCGCGGTGAGCTATTTTGACTTCGTAGGCTGCCTTAACGGGCTCGTCAAGACGGGTCACGTCGATTCAAAAGGCGGTAAGTATTCTATAACCAAACGCGGCGTCGACAATCTCGCCACAACTGAAAAAAATCTGCCCTACTCGCTGCGCATAAAAGCGGATCGCAGTTCCCGGGAATACCGCTCTAAGGCCGATCGCGGCGCCCTTGTCAGCGCCGTGAGGGAGATACGCAGGACGGGCGGCTATACCGTGAGTATGTCGCTGTCTGACGGCGAGGGAGAACTCTTGTCCATGCGGCTGTTCGCCGCCGACGAGGCGGACGCCGCGGCGCTTGAGCGCGGGTTCCTCGAGCGCGCGGAACATATATTCAACGCAGTTGTAAACTCAATCCTCGGGGGCGGCGAGGCGTGATCTCACCTTGGCCGCCAGCATCTCGGCCATATCCGACACCGTCAAGCCGCCGTCAATGCCCACAATCTCGATATTGCACCTATTTAGAGGGATGAGCAGTTTTTCCGCAGGGCTCTCGGATATTGCCCGCGCCATATTTGGCGTCAGCTCTCCCAGCATGGAGTTGGCGGAAATAACGCCTATCACGCCGGCTATGATATCCGCCTTCCCCGCGTTGACTATTATGGCGTTTTCTCCGGTGGCGCCCTCGTCGGCTCCGGCTTTTAGCATCAGCCTGGTCGCTATCGCGTTTGTCCCCAGCGCCACGATCGCCGCCCCCGCCGGCAGTGCGCGCCTGAGCGCCTCCACGATGAGCCTGCCTATTCCGCCGCCCTGCCCGTCAATTACCGCTATCTTCATGCTTCACCACATTTCCTCGAATCATATAATTGCAAAGGGGGCCATATATCAATGGGCGTTTTGCCGGACATACTCAAAGCCGTGCTCATAGGCGTGATCGAGGGTGTCACGGAGTGGCTGCCGATCAGCAGCACCGGCCACATGATAATTGCCGACAGGTTCATAAAGCTGGGCGTGTCCGAGAGTTTTTTAGAGGTGTTTCTCGTTGTAATACAGCTCGGAGCCGCCCTCGCCGTCGCGGTGCTGTACCGCGCGGCGCTGTTCCCGTTTGGGCGCGGCGCCGGCTCGCGCCTCGCCGTGCGACGCCCCTGTCTCGCGCTGTGGGGCAAATGCCTTGCGGCCTGCGTGCCGGCGGCGGTCGTCGGCCTGCTGTTCGATGAGCGGCTAAACGAGCTTTTTTACAACGACATTACGGTGGCGTCCGCGCTCATCGTGTATGGCGCCGTGTTCATCGCGGTTGAAAAGGCGCGCGCGTCACCCCGCAAGTTCAGCAGCGCCGCCTCGCTTACATATCGCGCCGCGCTGGGCATCGGAGCGTTCCAGATCCTCTCGCTCATACCCGGCACGTCGCGCTCGGGCGCCACTATACTCGGCGCCATGCTGCTCGGCGCGTCGCGCGGCGCGGCCGCCGAGTTCTCGTTCTTCCTGGCTCTTCCGGTCATGTTCGGCGCGTCCGCGCTCAAATTGGTGAAATTCGGCTTTGTCTTTTCGCCGGCGGAGGCCGCCGTGTTGTTCTCCGGCGCCGCCTCCGCTTTTGTCGTCTCCCTGGTCGCCGTGAGGTTCCTGACGGGATACGTGAAAAAACATGACTTCACGGTTTTCGGCGCCTACCGCATAGTCCTCGGCCTGGCGGTGCTGGCGCTGGCATATCTCGCCTGAGACGCGGCGCCGCTGTCAGGCGAGCCCGAGTATCCGTCTCGCGTTGCCTCCCAATATCATCTCTTTCGACTGCCCGTCCAACGGGGATGACTTCAAGCTCGCGATTTCGCGTCTCGCGTCGCTCCACGGCGAATCCGTCGCGAACAGCACCTTGTCGGCGCCGTGCTTAGCTGTCACGCTGACGAACTGTTCCATGGTGAAATACTCAAATCCCATCGACGTGTCGAGATATATCGCTCGTCCGGCGAGATGGCGCTCCACATCGTCCCACTGCGCATGTCCGCCGAAATGCGCCGCCACGATCACGCCTCCGCGCATGGCGTCGGCTACGTTGGCAAACTGTTTCGGGCTGCTCCTAAACGGCGGCTTGTATGCGGGATCCGCGCCCGCGTGGTGCACGAGAACCATCCCCCGGCTGAGCGCGTAATCGTATATGCGCAGCATCCCGATGTCGTCTACAGTGAAGTCCTGGTATTCCGCATGGAACTTCAGCCCGCGCAGCCCGAGCCGCGCGGCGCTATCGATGTCGCTCTTCCAATGCGCCCCGTGCGGGTATATACCGCCGAACGCGACTATCCGCTCCGACTGCGCCGCAGCGCTCCATTCGTTCGTCGCGCGCGTCTGCGACGGCTTCGTAACGACGGGCAGTATCACGGACACGTCCACTCCACAGGCATCCATATGGCCGAGCAAGCCCGCCAAAGTGCCGTCCGTAACCGCTGTAAAAGCGTGCCCCGTCGCCTCTTCGAGCGTCTTCACCGCGCGCCGCGCCAGCGCGTCGGGGAATACATGCGCGTGAAAATCTATAACCACGTTATTGCTTGTGCTTCTTTAGAGATATGCCGCACACGTGCACGTTCACCACCGTGGCCTCCAGGCCAACGGACGACTCCACCGCTTCCTTGACGGCGCGCTGCACCGCCCCGCCCGTATCGTTCACCGAGCGCCCGAGCTCGATCATTATAAACACGTCGATCGCCACGCTCTTGCCGTCGATATTTATCTTCACGCCGCGCGGCGCGCCCTTCCTGCCGATGATGTCTATTATCTCCTTGCCCGGCGAGGACACCAGGGACGCGACGCCCTCCACTGCCAGCGTCTCCCCGGCGGCAATCAGCGCTATTACGTCCTCTGATATGTTTATGCTGCCGCGCTCTCCCGCGCATGTAACATATTCCCTGTTCTCCGGCATGTACCCCTACGCCCCGAATCCGTCCCACACCGGGACGCCCGTGTATTCCATGGCCTCTTCCTCGCCGCGAATGACGCGCAGCGCGCCCGCCCCGAGCGCCTCTAACTCAAATTCGCCCGGGCTGACTACGACCTCCGCTATCCACGACAGATACTCCTTCATCATGTCAGTGAAATACTTGTCGTTTGCCATACCGCCCGTCAGGATGACAGCGTCCACTTTTCCCTTGAGCGCC
Source organism: Oscillospiraceae bacterium (assembly GCA_031282225.1). GTDB lineage: Bacteria > Bacillota > Clostridia > Oscillospirales > Oscillospiraceae > JAISBX01. Next base: position 4,683 of record JAITEC010000078.1, read on the forward strand.
AC
>JAITEC010000155.1 GCA_031282225.1 Oscillospiraceae bacterium
AGTGTTTGCCGCCTCCGGGCGAGCGGATCTGATAGCGATTCACGACGGCGCGCGCCCGTTCCTAACGGGCAAGTTGTTGTCCGGCACTATCGGCGCGGCCAGGGAGCATGGCGCCGCCGCACCGGCCACCCCCGTAACGGGCACGGTCAAGCTTGTCAGGGGCGGCACCGTTGTACATACCGTGGACAGGGACGGGCTGTATGAGATCCAAACGCCGCAAGTGTTCAAAGCGGAGATAATCAAAGCGGCACTGACCGCAGCTTTGCGTAAATCCTTTGAGGCGACAGACGACTGCGCGGCTGTCGAGGCGATTGGGTTCCCCGTACATACCGTGCGCGGGGACTGCTGCAACATAAAGATAACCACCGGAGAGGACCTGGCGCTTGCCGAGGCGATCGCGGCGGTATTGGACGCGAAACACATATGAGGATCGGCTACGGGTACGACGCGCACCGCTTGAAAGCAGGGAGACAGTGCGTACTTTGCGGTGTCCGCATACCTTACGGATACGGTCCGGACGGGCACTCGGACGCGGATGTCCCTGTGCACGCGCTCATAGACGCAATCCTCGGCGCTGTCGCGAGAGGAGATATCGGCACGCGCTTCCCCGACAGCGACGAGGCTTGGGCGGGCGCCGACAGCATGGGTCTGCTTCGGATGGTCTGGGGCGAGGCTGCGTCCATGGGTTTTGTATTTGGGAACGCGGACATAACGATAATCATGCAAAAACCCAAGCTCATTGCATATATAGGACAGATGCGCGCGAATATTTCGGATGCCTTGGGCGTGCCGCCTGAGCGCGTCAATGTCAAGGCGACTACGGAGGAGGGCTTGGGGTTCACTGGCGAGGGGCTCGGCGTTGCGTCGTCCGCTGTCGTACTTTTGGAGGAGGCACGATAATGAATGTTGCGGTGCGCTATCACTCGGATTCGGGTAACACAAAAAAAGTCGCCGACGCTATAGCCGGCGCGCTGGGCGTAAAAGCGGAGACGGCGTCTTATCCAGTCCATGATGTGGATATTCTGTTCATGGGCTCGGCAATTCACGCCGGCAAATTGCCGTACGAGGTCACGTCCTTTTTCAACGCCGTGGGTCCGGCGTCGGTGAAGAAAATTGCGGTGTTCGGCACTTCGTTGAGCGGCAGGCCGCCAGTGTCCTTGATACGCGCCATTGCGATCCCGCGCGGCATACAGGTGGCGGGCGAGAGCTTTGCGTGTCCCGGGCGTTATCTCATGTTCAAGCGCGGCAGGCCGAATAGCGAGGATCTCGCCGCTGCGGAAAAGTTTGCGCTGGGGATACTGGAAAGCGAGGGCGCGGGTTCTGCCAAAGAATCCACATAAGGCGACGGCGTCATGTTATGCGCAGGGGCTCGGCCGATACGCACCTGCCTGTCGCGGAGTCTATCCCAAAGACGGCGCACTCTATTTTTGCGTCTCCCGCCGCCGCCTCGAATCGGCCAGGAGGGTCGCCGAGGAACATGGATATGGACATCTCCGGTTTTATGCCTATAACTGAATCTGTCGCCCCAGTCATGCCGAGATCTGTGATGTACCCTGTGCCTTTTGGGAGGACGACGGCGTCGGAGGTCTGCACGTGCGTGTGAGTGCCCCACAGGGCAGAGACGCGCCCGTCGAGGTAGTGCGCCATCGCAAGTTTTTCGCTTGTCGCTTCCGCGTGGAAATCGACAAGAACAATTCCGGCGTTAACTTGCCGGATTATGCTGTCGGCTTCGAAAAACGGGTTTTCGCTGCCGAATTTCATATTCAATCTCCCAATGAGGTTTATTACGCAAATATCGCCGACGGGGGTGTCGAATATACCCCAACCGCGTCCGGGCGTCTGCGGGGCGAAGTTGGCGGGGCGCAGGATAAAGCCGTTGTCGTCGAGATAGCCGAATATTTCGCGGCGTGTCCACGTATGGTTGCCCAGCGTTATGACATCCACTCCGGCATTGAACATTTGTTCCGCTTGGTTCGGCGTTATGCCTATGCCGGACGCGTTTTCCCCGTTGGCCACGGTAAACACGATATTGTGGCATTTCTTTATGCGTCGCAGTTTTCGTGCGAGTATTTCAAGGCCCGCGTCGCCTACCGCGTCGCCTATGGCGAGAACGTTAACTTCCAAGTGATGTACCCGCAAATTTGCTGATCCGTTCGCTGTCGAGCAGTATTCGCACGGCGCGCGCCCTGTTGACTATTTCAACGCGGCTGTGGGCGCCGCCGTCCTCGCCGTCCCGGGTCCAGGATACGTCCTCGTCAAATGTGAACGCCACGCGTGACGTATGGAGCATCTGCACATTGTCTGACCGATAGCTCTTGTTCATGATGCTTGAGACAATGCCGATTAGTTCGTGAGTGGATATGGGGCGCCTGACGAGCAGCACTTCGAATAGCCCGTCATTGAGATTCACATCGCTGGGAGACAGCCTTGCCAGCCCCGCTACGGACAGCGAATTTGTGACGCCCCCGAATATATATTCGCCCTCAATGAGGCCGCCGTCGTGCTCAATTACTGTGTGCCGCGGCCTGATGGCGGACAGATCCGCTATGCCGCCTATTACATACGCAAGATGCCCGAGCGTGCGTTTGGCGCTTTGGGGCGTTAGATACGACACACCTGTAAACGCGCCAAATGCGGCTATATATACAAAGTATTCGTTGGTACCGAACTGCCCTACGTCAACGGGCACCGGGATACCGTCTATTATCGTCTGCGCCGCCAAGCGCGGGTTGTGCGACAGGGACAGCGTATTTGCCACGTCGTGCGCAGTACCCTTCGGTATATAGCCAACGGGCGTGGGGGCGTGGGCTCGCATTAGCCCGGAGACGGCCCCGCTGAGCGTGCCGTCGCCGCCGACGCACACGATAACATCGTATCTTGCGCCAAACTCGGCGGCGATTGTCGCCGCGCTGAGCGCTCCTGTGAAATATACGGTGACAGAAAATCCGTTGGAACACAGCATGTTGACAATGGCTCCGAGCGCGGAGTCGAGCAGTCCGCGTCCCGAGCGCGGATTCACCAGCAACATCAGCTTCATGTGATCCCCTTCGTCCATCTCGCTACTCCAATACGCGAACCCGGATGACCCCGTCTATTTCGCGTATGGCGTCGGCCAGCCCGGGGGATACCGAGCCCGTGTCGATGACGGTGTACGCCTCCCCGCGCCCCTTTGAGCCCGCGTTTATCATGTTCTCGATATTTATGTCGCACGCGGCGACGCAGCCCGTGATTCTCGCGATCATGTCGGGTATATTCTTGTGAATTACGCAGATGCGCATATCTCCCGTGCGCGGAAGCATGACAAATGGCATATTGACCGAATTAATAATGTTCCCGTTCTCGATATAATCGACTATCTCGCGTACGGCCATCTGCGCGCAGTTGTCCTCGCTCTCGGGCGTTGAGGCGCCAAGGTGCGGTATGGCAATTATTCCAGGTTTGTTTGCCGTGGCGGCGTTTGGGAAGTCCGTAACATAGCAAGCCACTTTTTTTGCCGCTATCGCCTCGATAATGTCCCTGTCGTTGACCAGTTCGGCTCGAGCCAGGTTGATTATGCGGACGCCGTTGCGCATCTTGGATATCGCCCTGCTGTCGATCAGCCGATGGGTGGCGTCGAGATACGGCACGTGCAATGTGATATAGTCTGAGTTTGCGTATATCGTGTCGAGGTCGCGCGCGTGCAGTATGTGTGAGGACAGCCGCCACGCCGCGTCCACGGAGAGATACGGGTCGTAGCCGTACACTTTCATGCCGAGCGAGTGCGCCGCGTGCGCAGTCTTTGCCCCCACGGCGCCCAAGCCGATGACGCCAAGGGTCTTTCCGAATATCTCCGGGCCTGAAAATGAGCCCTTGCCCTTTTC
>JAITEC010000171.1 GCA_031282225.1 Oscillospiraceae bacterium
AGACGTTATGCAGTCCCGACAGAGGGGGCTGTGACTTGTCGCCAGGGGCGGCGAAAAAGCCCCGTGTGTCGCGTGGCGCGCGCGCAAAAAGCGCCAATTATGTTCGGAGAGGAGGAGACGGCGTGAAAGAAAAAGGCGGTTATGCGGGCAAGGTCGATGTCATCGGCATGACCAAGGCTCCGTTGCCCAAGAAGATAGACAACCGCAAGGGCGCTCTTATCGTCAAGGGCAACGATCTCCGCGTAGGAAAAGGAAAAGGCAAGTAGCGCTAAGCGGAGCTATGGCACTATGTCGCGGGGCGCGCGCAAAAAGCTAGTCGCTGGACAGCGTAAAAATCATGATGTAAGGGGCAATTTTTATGGCAGTGTTTGTTGACGGAAAATGGGTCGAGCCGGAAGGCGAGATGTCGGACGGAGAAGGTGCCGATACCGGCACAGGGGGCGCGGATGGCGCGGCAACGCCGGACGGGGCTGATGCGCCAGATGATACGGGCGAGGTCGGCGATACGGGCTCGACCGATGGGGATGGCGCGGATGATGGCGCGAGCGAGGGGGACAAGCTCCCCCAAAGCGCGGAAGAAAACGCGCGGCAGGCCGAGGGCAGACGGCGCAGGGAGGCGGCGGCTGCGGAGGCACGGAGACTGGCGGCGGCGGAGGTGTCAGCGTTGCTCGCTGAGCTCGACCTGAGGGACGACGACGGCTCGCCGATAACAACTCCGGACAGGGCGCGCGAGTACGCAGCAAACCGCAGGATCGCGAAACTGAACGAAAGTCTGCGCGCGGGCGAACTGACACTCGACGACATTAATTTGTTGCGGGGCGCGCCTGTGCCGGCGCAAACTGCAGCCGCGCCGGACACCGGCGCGGACGTCGCGGCGCTTGTCGCGGAGCAACTGACGCGGATCGCGGCGGACTACAACCCGGGGATCAAGAGCATTGACGATATACTCGCGATGGATACGGGTGAGGCGTTCCAGGCCCATGTGAGGGCCGGACAAGATTTTTATGGCGCGTACAAGCTGGCGAATGCCGAGGCTATTGCGGAGGCGAAGGCTGCGGCCAAACTGCGCCAGCAGCAGCACAACACGGCCAGCAAGTCGCATTTGCAGTCGAGCAGGGGCAAATCGGGAGAGGCGATCTTGACGCCGCCAAAAGAAGTCGCGGAGACGTACAAGCGGTTTTTTCCCGAGGCGACGAACGACGAGATCGCGCGCATTTATACCGCGCGCAGGCGCGCGGGGAAATAATGGAGGTTATTTTATATGGCATTTTTACCGTATAGCGCGGACGTGGACAAATCCATCCCGAACGAGGATCACCCCGCAGTGTCGGGTGACTACCGAGTAGGGCAGGCGCTATATTTCGAAAACGGCGTGTTGAAAACCGCGTCGGACACCAATGTAGCCCGGTACATATGCGTACAGGAGTCGCGTGGGCATGAGGACGGCGCGGTATTGGCGGCGCACAGGATAAACCACGACGTGCGGTATCAGACGACGGCGGCGCTCGCGCCTACGGTCGGCAATTCGTACGACGTGGAGTCGGGCGGGCTATCGCTTGCCGCCACGTCGTCCACCGGGAACTTCGCGGTCGACCAGACGTGGGATGACGCGAGCGGAGTCCACTGGGCGGTCGGGCGCTTTACCGAGGACGCGTCGGCGCGCCTTGCGGACATCGAGTCGCGGCTCGACGCCGGGAACTTATAACGGGGAGGGGCTAGATAGGTATGGCTGGAATCACAATCACAGAGGCTAGTGGACTGCTGGACTCCGTTTACGGCAAGTACATGTATCCATTGGCTAAAATCATAGACGACTACGGCACGGCGAAAAACCGCGACGAGCGCCTAAAGGCACTATTCAATTTCGAGACAAGCTCGCATTTTGCTGAGAGCATAAAGTCCATGACCGCGTTCGAGGGCTTCAAGCCAGTCGCAGAGAATGGTGCGTATCCCGATGACCAACTGCAAGAGGGGTTTGACAAGCTGTTCCCGCACGTGACGTGGAAAGATAGATTCCGCATCTCTCGCGAGATGGTGGACGACGAGAAGATAGGCGAGATGAAGCGTCTCGCTAGCAAGTTCGTGAGCGGATATGACCGCACGCGTGAGCGGTTCGGGGCGGCGCTTTACGGTGCCGCTATTGCCGGGGAAAGCGACTTGAATTTCGCGGGTAGAGCGTTCAAGGGGGTGTCGGCTAGCGCGGATGGCAAACCGCTTTTTGACGCGGCGCATCCGTCCAGCATAGATCCGACTTTTACGCAGTCCAACTGCTTTTCGGATGCTTTCAGCCAGGACGCGCTCTCAAAGGCGCAGTCGCGGATGATAGACTTCCGTGACGACAACCTCTCTATCTTAGAGATAGTTCCGAACACGATTTTGCTGCCTAACGACGCAGAGGCCATACAGACAGTGTTCGGGGTGGTGGGCGCGTATTCCCAGCCGGATACGTCAAACAACAACTGGAACTACCATTTTGGGGCGTGGAACGTCTTGATCTGGCCGCAGCTCAACGAGTTTATCCCGTCTGGAGTCGTCACGGCGGGCGCTTTCCCGTGGGTGCTCATTGCGGACGGGTTTTCAAAGCAGTTCGACGGTGCCGTGTGGTACGAGCGCGAGCCGATTGCGGTGGACGCTTATGAGGATAAGAACACGGACGCGGCGGTCTGGAACGGGCGCGCGCGCTGGAGCGCGGGTTTCTTCGATTGGCGGGCGTTCGCCGTAGGTGGCGTTGACAGGGGGACGGCGCTTTAGGCGCTAGCGGTTTGCGCCTGGTGGGCGCGGGAGAGGGTGAGGATGCGTATGTCGACATATATGCCGGACGGGGACTCGCGGACCATTGGGCAGGTCATAGCGGACATCGACGGCGTTTGTCCCAACGCGTTCTCGGAAGACGTTAAGGCGCGATGGATAGCGCAGCTCGATATGCTCATCTGGCGCGACTTGTTCCTGCAAGCGCCCCTTCCGGAGCTCGACTACAATTGGCCGGAGTGCGCCGACTGGCAGGTCCTTGTAGCCGCGCCTGACGACGACATCTACGACTTGTACTTGCGCGCGCAGGTCGAGTTCCACAACGGGGAGTATGAGAAGTACGACAATACGATGGCTTACTTCAACTCTCGTTACCGCGAGTTCTCGGCGTGGTTCATTAACTTGTATAGACCGGCGTATGGGTACGTGGAGCGCGGCGGGCGCGGCATAACGGGGGGAGGATAAGGATGTATCGCGAAATAATCAACCACCCGTACTTTTTGTCCGCCTACGGGTTATGGCTAAAGCACGGGAATACTGGCTCCGAGTCTGACTTCTTGGCGTCGCTCAAGGGCGAGCCGGGGCGCGGCTGGCGGGTGCTATCGTCTTACAGCAGCTTGCAGCAGCTTGAGAGCGTCCACCCTACGGGAGAACCGGGCGATGCGTACAAGGTATCTACCGGGCCGCTGCCCACGGACTATCTCCTATACACATGGGACGAGGAAAATGGACAGTGGATGGCCGTCAACGTCGTTGGCCCCACGGGCGAGACAGGCAAGACGGGAGCTGTGGGGCCGGCGGGGCCCAAGGGCAGCAAGGGCGACAAGGGGGATCCGGGTCCGGAGGGGCCGCGCGGGAGCCGGGGGATGCAGGGGCGCGACAGCTTGGGCTGGGAGGCCGTGGAGGCCGCAGAGGCTGCCGCCGCGAAATCGGAGTCGTGGGCTGCGGGCGGCACAGGGTCGCGCGAGGGCGAGGACGCCAACAACGCGTACCACTGGGCAATGATAGCGATAAGTGCGGCGGGCCTGCCTTGGCTGTCGCCGGAAATGCCGGCACACCAGCCGGTAGGCGGCCTGTGGTTTGACAACTCGGGCGCACAACCCGAGGGGAGCGGGGGCAATATCGCAGTGCTGGGCGGGGCGTGGTATGCCGACGAGTATCCCCCGGACGACGCCTACACACAGTGGATAGACCCGGACTGATGACGGCTGGTGCCGATTTGATTTGATGGGGGTTTTTTGATGGCTAATGTGCCGGTCACGCTAAAAGCGCGCAACGCGTCCAGCGGGTGGGACGCGATATATCCCAAAACCACGCTCGCGCAGATTATAGGATTGATAAGCGGGGACAAGATAGACCCCTCGCTGATGCCGGATCTCGCCGTGACACACGTCGTGGAGGCCGCAAGCCAAACGGCGATGCTGGCGTTGTCTGTGCAGCAGGGGGACTTGTGTTTCCGCACGGACGAGAGCAAGGTTTACATACTCGTGGCGGAGCCGGCGTCTACGCTCGCCAACTGGAAGCAATGGACGGTGCCGGTGCAGACGAGCGTGAGCGGCAACGCCGGGACGGCCACTAAACTCGCGACGGCGCGGGCGGTGGATGGCGTGAGCTTCGACGGTAGCGCGGACATATCGCATTACGCGACGTGCTCAACAGCCGCGGCCACAGTCGAGAAAACTGCGGCGCTAACGGGGTTTGCCCTCGCGACCGGCGCAATCGTTAAGGTCAAATTTACGGTCACGAACACGGCGAATAATCCGACGCTCAACATTAGCGGCACGGGGGCGAAGGCGATATATTACCACAACGCCGCGATCGTTGCCGCGATGTTGGCTGCGAACCGGTTTTATGAGTTCGTTTACAACGGGACGCAGTGGGAGCTCCTGGGCGACGTGGACACGCAGTATGCCGCGATGAGCGTGGCCGAGGGTACGGCGGGCACTGCTACGACGAGTCGCGCGGTGCGCGCGGACTACTTGCAGCAGATAATCGATGCGCGAATACTTACCAACGCGCGCATCACGGCGGGGGCCACGGAGCCGTCGTCGCCCAATACGGGTGACATCTGGCTTGATTATAACAACGCGTAAGGGAGGCGGCGCAATTGGCCGAGCATAATGTAATTGCCCGTATCCGCACCGCGCTGGGTTACGACACACTGTGGTTCAAGACACGCATTGGACAAGTTATTGACGATAGCGATGTCAGCCTGACGCAGATTTTGACCGGGAAGGCCGATCTCGGTCCGGATGGCAAACTCCCTGTTGGACAGCTCCCGGGGGCGGTGACGGCTGGGGGGTTAGCATACCAGGGGACGTTCAACGCGGCTACGGGGATGGACGGCGGGGGCGCGGCGCTTCCTGCGCCTTCTGCGGCCAATAAGGGCTACTACTGGATTTGCGACACAGCCGGGACGTTTCAGTCTGTCGTGTTCAACCCAAAGGATTGGGCGGTGAGCCACGGGGATCGGTGGGATCATGTGGACAACTCGGATCCGACGCTGGCGATGCTCGGGTGCGGGTACGCGACGAGTTCGACGGCGGCGGCAACGGCGGCCAAAACAACGAGCGCGATAGTGGGTTTCGTGCGCACGGTGGGCGGTTGTGTCGCCGTATCGTTTACATACCAAAGCACAGCGGCGTCTCCGACGCTGGACGTGTCGGGGACTGGCGCGGCGGCGGTGCGGTGCAACGGGGCGGCGGCGACTGCGGATATGATACCTCTGGCGGGGCTGTTTGAGTGGGACGGGACGTATTGGCAGTTGCTCAACCCCGCGCCGACGTGGGCGGAGGCGGCGGTGACGCTGGCGGCGGCGAGTTGGACTGGGAGCGCGGTGCCGTGGTCGTACGCGATAAGCACGACTGCGGTGCGGATAACGCCGACGAACCTGATACACATAAGGCCGGCGGCTGGCATAACCGACGAGGCGCTGTCGGCGCTGGCGGCTGCGGGTATAGACGACACCGCGTCGGTACAGGCGTGGGGGTCGATAACGCTCAAAGCTTACGGCACCAAACCGACGGTGGCGATACCGATAAAACTGATAGCGCAGGCTACGTGATGGAGGGGATAGTATGAGCGTTTTGATGGAGCTGCCGTCACTGGGCGGGAAGTTGGGCGCGGGAGCTGTCGCATTGGTCTTCGGTTCAGGGAACGCCTCGACTGTTGATTTGTCCCAATATGCCATCACCTCGGACGTAATAGTTACCGTAGTGGGAGGCGGGTTCGGTTCGGCTGACGGCGGTGGCGGCGGAATGGTTGTGGCGCGGTTGCCGATGGCAGACGTCAAGGGCAAGGCGTTAACCGTGTCGGCGGCAAGCGTAAACGGCACGTCGTTTGTGTCTACGGACGGACTTGGAGTTTTGGCGGGCAATGGCTCGGCTACATACGGTGGCTCGGGAGGCGTGTCGGGCACCGCCGTGGCGATAGCCATTGTTTCTGGGAAGCAGAGCACAGCGGGGCAACCGGCCATACCGGGGGGATCGTGGACTATTACTGCTACTACAAGTTCAAACTTGGATGTAATCGCGTATAGTAACCCATCTCCGTACATCGCGTATGTGGAATGGAGCGGGTATATTCCGTCGACCGGCCAATATCCTTACGGCACAATCACGGTCCCGGCAGGTACTTCCGGGCAGGAGAACCTTACTGGCGTGAAAGCTGGCGTGAAAAAAATCACTGCAAATGGCCAATCGTCAACTGGCAGCAGCAGTCTCGTAGTCACGAGCGCCTCTGTACCCGCCGTACCTGCGCAGCCCGCCGCGCCAACTGTGACGGTCGACGGCGCGGGTTACGGAGCTGGCGGTGCAAGCGGAGACAGCAGGGGCGGTTGTGTGCGGGTCGACTTTAATGGATACGGAGGATAAAAAATGCCAACAATGTTACATATTCCGGCAAATGCTACAAAATCGGGGGGGGGGGGGGTACCAAATGCGTTTGCCGGTTTATATGAAATATACGACATATAAATACGCCCAGGGGTTGGCACGGTCTCGGAGCCTGGAACCAAGGTGACGTTTCCCAACGGCG
>JAITEC010000013.1 GCA_031282225.1 Oscillospiraceae bacterium
AGACGTGGACGTTCAACTCCGAGATGTTCGGGAACGGCTACAGAGCAGATCCGCGCAACACCGGCGACGGCGTCGCGATGCTCTGGAAAGCGGGCGCCGAGTTTTTGAGTGAGGATTCATTTGGCCAGACGCTGTTCACGGGCCCCTTCGGGTGGCCGTGGTACGGTATCGGCAACCCGGACAACACATGGCATCCGTGTACGCTCGTTGACAACAAGGGGACGGTAATTCCATGGATAGACAGCCGCGGCAACAGCATAGACGACATATCAAAGAGGACCCTGCCGGCGGAAGGCGATGTGCAAATGACCTTTCCGCGCCCGACGCCTTATATAGACCCTGAAAAAATTAAGAGCGGTGAGTATGAGCTCCCGCTTTGGGCAGATTTATCGTCGATGCCGGAATATGAGCGCCGCGCGATCTGGGGGCTCATGGTGGGCAATGAGGGTAAGACCCGCTACGCCATTTATGACAACTATAACAAGCAGGGCTTTAACCCCGAAACGGATATGCTCCAGTGCCCCGTGATGAGTCCGGAGAGCTTTGGATACCCGTTTAAGGACTGGTTTCAGGGTGAGCCGCACAACAACAAGTTTTGGAAAGCCGATACGCTCAAGGGCGTCGCCTCCGATTGGAATCAGATGACGAATGTCGAGGGGCTGTTTGCAGCCGGCTCAGAGTCAAATCAGGGCGGATCCGTGGCGGGATCGTCCGGTTCATACGCCGGAAACAGAGCGGCCGAGTACGCGAAGAGCGCAACGCGCGGCAAGCTCAGCGAGGCGCAGATATCGGCCGAAAAGGAACGCGTCTACGCGCCTGTAAGGAGACTTGACTCCCCGAACGCCAACGTAAGCTGGAAAGAGATATGGATGGGCGTTAACCGCGTTATGCAGCAGGACTGCGGCGACATCAAGAATGTCGCTCTGAGCAATCACGGCCTGATGTGGCTCGACAGCATAAAAAAGCATGAGCTGCGGATGACGTACGCGCGCAATCCGCATGAGCTCGCGCGTGTAATGGAAGCCGAGAGCAGAGTGACCGTGGCGGAGATATATCTGTACCTGTGCCTCGCCAATTTCAGGGCAAACGACGAGAGTGTTAGCCCCGATAAACTCATGTACAACAAATTTATCGACGGAGAGCTTATCACGACGTTCAGAGAAGAGGGCTGGTGGCTCAAGCCCCCGTATGCCGCGACATATTTGGAAAATTATGAAAAATGCCGCGCGCTTGAGAGGGAGGGGAAGTAAGATGAACGAAGCGTATTTGGTCCCGAATCCGATCGCGCCGAATCAGTCCGTATGTATAGACCATGATAAGTGCGTAGGCTGCAACTGCTGTGCTAACGCCTGCCGCACACAGACCATAATGCCAAATCCCGAAAAAGGACAGCCTCCGATAGTCATCTATCCTGACGAGTGTTGGTTTTGCGGCTGCTGCGTAGGCGCCTGCAAGCGCGAGGCGATAAGGATCGTCTATCCCATCAACCAAAGGGTGTTTTTTAAGCGTAAGACAACAGGAGAGGTATTCCGTCTCGGAGGCCCGGACTCCCCTCCCCAGACATATTTTAAGCCTCCGGTGGGTTGATTGCGGCGCCGGGTATGAAGGCGCGCTTAAAGAGCGCGCGTGACGGCGGAGGTTTTCGGAGGTTGCCAACACAGTTTTTCCGAATCCGTTTTGTGCTGTGAGCTTCTATTACAAAAACGCCGGTCAGGTATATAATTTAATACCTTAGAAAGCGTCGGCGCTGCAACAAGGGGGGAAACCGTATGAACTGGCATGAATATGCGATAAAGCACGGCAAATTGCCCGAGTGGCCTTATGAAATAAGCTATGGGAAGGAAAATGTGGTAGAGTCGGACGTTCTCGTAGTCGGGGGCGGCGTGGCCGGTTGCCGGGCGGCAATAGCCGCGCTGCAGCAGGGGGCGAGCGTCGCGGTGGCTGAACGCGGCTTTACAAAGCGAAGCGGACTTGGCGGGGCGGGCGTGGACCACTGGCACGGCGCGGTGACGAACCCCTGCTCCAAAATCACGCCGGAGATGTATTCCGACACCGCGATGAAGATCAGCGACGGATATACAAACGGGCTCGCGCGCTATATCATCGGCAAGGAGGGGTGGGACACTCTGCTTGAGCTCGAGGAGATGGGCGTGCAGATACGCGACGAGGACGACGAATTCAAAGACACCATGTTCCGTGACGAGGAGACAAAGCTGCTGTTCGCCTACGATCTGGACAACAAGCACTGCCTGCGCGTGTACGGGAACAATATAAAGCCGTGTCTCGACGCCGAGATGCGCCGCCTCGGCGCCGGCGTATACGATAGGACCTGTATCACAGCGCTGCTGACGGAGGGCGGCAGGCAGGGCGCGCGCGTGATAGGCGCCATGGGCGTCAACGACCGCACCGGCGAGTTCTTTGTATTCAAGGCAAAGGCGGTTGTCGTGGCTACCGGCGGCGGGAAGCGCCTTGGCTCTTTCGCGCCGGAACTCACCGAGAGCCAGTCCATGTTCCACATAAACCTGACGAATATGGGTCACACGATCGCGTGGAACGCCGGGGCGGAACTGGTCATGATGGATCAGCTCTACGTCGGCGGATTGGACATGGGATACGCGCCGTACAGCATGGGCAACGCCGACAACACGTATCAGGGCGCCCCGACGGTAGACGCCAACGGGGTGCGCGTACAGCACGCGAGCGCCACGGGGACGCTGCTGACGGACGAACGGCAGATTTTCCAGTCCGCAAATCCGGATACGTTCGTCATAGGCCACGGTATTGGCCTCGGCCCGACAAATACACAGGAATACAGCGTCTCGACGCTCGACCACGCGCTAAATGACAAGATCAGTTCAGGCGAGCTCCGGCTCCCGCTGTATAATGATTTCACACTGCTCGACGAAAAGCACCGCCGGCTCATCTGGGGACTTATGCTCTCCCATGAGGGCAAGACGCGCGTACCGATATACGAGACGCTGAGCAAATGGGGCTTCGACCCCGACAAGGATATGCTGCAGTATGCCGTGACAAACGCCGAACTGCTCAGTCACCGCTCGTCATGGACGGGTCTGGAGCACTCACCGAAAAATTGGGTCGTCACGGCGGGGGGAGGCGGCATCATTACGGACTGGCGTCTCCAGGGCTCGCTGCCCGGCATGTTTGCGGCGGGCGGATTCCCGCTGTTCGGCTCTGGGTGCCACGGCGAGGCGCAGACCACGGGGCGGTACGCCGGGCGCCAGGCGGCGCGGTTCGCCTCAGAACATGACTCCGCCGAGCCGGACAGGGCGCAGATCGAGCGTGAAAAACGAGAGTTGTTCGCGCCCGTGGAAAACGAGGGCGGGGACATAGGCTGGAAGGAGCTAAATTACGCGATAGCGCGTGTCGTGCAGGATTACTGCGGCCGGTACAAGACCGAGGAGATACTGGACTTGGGCATCAAGCGCCTGAAAGATCTGCGCGATACTGAGGGCAGGCGCACGTACGCCAACAACCCGCATGAACTCGGCAGGCTCGTGGAGTGCTTCCGGCTCATCGACCTTGGCATATGCTACATGGAAGCGGCCAAGGCGCGCAAGGCCAGCTCAAAGATACTCGGTTTCTCGCGCGTCGATTACCCGGAGATGGATCCGCCCGAGTGGAACTGTCTGCTGCCGATTTCTCAAAGCGACGGCCAAGTGCACGTGCGCAAGCTGCCGTGCGACTACTACCGGCAGGCGCCTTACAGCGACTGTCTGGCCGAAAACTATGAAAAATATACAGTACCGGCCAAAAAGGAGGCGACATAATGCCTAAGTTCGCATTGCCGAGCCAGTCGGGTCCGTGCCGAGTTCTGAGCTTTGACGATAAGTGCGTGGGCTGCAACAAGTGCGTGAACGTATGCCCGATGGATGTAATGATACCGAACCCGGAAAAGGGCGAGGAGCCCATCGTCGTGTTTGCGGAGGAGTGCTGGTTCTGCGGCGGCTGTGTCCAAGAGTGTCCCATAGGCGCGCTGACCCTCGTAACGCCCGCCAAACAGCGCATTTCCACAATTTGGAAGCGCAAGGAGACGGGAGAGGAATTCCGCGTGGGCATGCGAAACCCACCTCCGCCCGTCACAACGCCGCCGTCGGGGAACAGATAAAAAAGACAATTACACTCTCTTTTGTCCGTTTATTATCGGATAAATGGCGTCAATGATAAAATAGTAACAAAATAAATTGTAAATTTGTATAATACTTGGGAGGAATACGCATGAATTGGCACGAGTATGTGGCGGAGACGGGAAAGGTGCCCCAGTGGCCGTATGAGCTGGGGTACGACAAGGAGACGGTGGTATCGTGCGACGTGCTTGTCGTGGGCGGCGGCGTGGCCGGCTGCCGGGCGGCCATCGCGGCGAGGCAGCGCGGGGCGAGCGTGGTTGTAATGGACCGCGGTTTCTCCAAGCGCAGCGGCGAGGGCGGAGCGGGCGTGGACCACTGGCACGGCGCGGTGACGAACCCGTGCTCGAAGGTGACGCCGAGGATGTACTCCGAGGCGGCTATGGACACGACCGACGGCTTCACGAACGGACTCGCGCGCTACATCATAGGCAAAGAGGGCTATGACACCCTGCTCGAGGTCGAGAAGATGGGCGTGCAGATACGCGACGAGGACGACGAGTTCAAGGGCAGCATCTTCCGCGACGACGAGACAAAGCTGATGTTCGCCTACGACATCGACAACAAGCACTGCCTGCGCATCTACGGCTACAACATAAAGCCGTGCGTCGACAAGGAAATGCGCCGCCTGGGCGTACAGGTGTACGACCGCACGTGCGTCACCTCGCTGCTCACGGAGGGCGGCAGGCAGGGCGCGCGCGTCATAGGCGCCACGGGTGTAAACGACCGCACGGGCGAGTTTATCGTCGTCAAGGCGAAGGCCGTAATAATAAGCGCCGGGCGGACTAACAGGCTGTGGGGCTTCGCGCCGGAGCTGACGGAGAGCCAGTCCATGTGCAACCTCAACCAGACGGCGCTGGGCAACACCATAGGCTGGCGCGCCGGGGCGGAATTCATAGGCATGGAGATGAGCGGCAGGGCGGTGCTCTCCGGCCTGGGGTACGCGCCGTACAGCACCGGCAACAACAACAATACATA
>JAITEC010000025.1 GCA_031282225.1 Oscillospiraceae bacterium
GGACACATACTGCAACATTTTCGTCTGGGACGTGACCGCCGCGCTGGGCAGCGAGATACCCCACTACGTAGACCCCGTCTCGGGCGCGCCCGTGTCGTACCCCAACACCTCTGGCGCTCGAGAGCAGGGCGCCATAGCGATGGAGAACTGGCTGGAAACGCATGGCAAGCGATACGGCTGGCGCGAGGTAGATGCCCGCACGGCACAGGAGTGGGCCAACTCCGGCCACCCGGCAGTGACAACGTCGAGCGCCGCGGGCCACGTGCAGATAGTGTGCCCGTCGCAATCCGGCGGATACGACCCGTCGCGCGGCGTAACAGTGGCCCAAGCGGGGTCGCGCGTGTACAATTATACCTACATAACGAACATATACAGCCAAAACGGGCTGAGCGGCGTACGCTATTTCGTGCATGAATAAAAAGCGCGGTATATAAAGTCGGGGCGATTATTTACGATAATATATAGGTGAACTATAAAACAGGAGCGGGTTCACGCGTTTTGACTATGGATGAAGGGGTGGTTAATAATGGCTATAAGCGCTAGCACTTTGAGGTTGACGGGACTCTCGTCGGGGATGGACACGGACGCCATCATCAAGAGCCTCATGAAAATAGAGCAGCTGAAGCTAGACAGGCAGTTGCACGAGAGGACAAAGCTGCAGTGGAAGCAGGAGGCGCTCGGGCAGGTGAAGGCGGATCTCACCGCGTTCAAGCAGGATTTCCTCAGCGTAGTGGGCGCGAACAGCATTACGAAGGCCGACGCGTTCAATACATACAAGGTAGACGTATCCGGATCCGGCGCCTCCGCGGTGACGCTCTCGGCTACCATGGACGCAAGCGTGGGCAGCATCACGATCAATGAGATCAAAAAGCTTGCCAAAGGCGCTTCGGAGACGAGCGTGGACAAGGTGTCCAATAGCGCGCAGGGACTGTCCGCCACGAACAGTACGCAGCTGAAAGACCTGGATTTCAAGAACAAGCTCGAGTTCGTCAACGGACAGATATCGTTCAAAATCAACGACGAGACATTCACGTTCAACGAGACGGACACGCTCGCGAGGATGATCTCCACGGTCAACTCCAGCACAAAAGCCAATGTCACGATGACATACAGCCAATTGACAGACAAATTTTCGATAGAGTCCAAAGTCGCCGGGGCGGGCAGTTCCCTGTCTGTCACGAACCTGGTGGGCAACGCGTTTTCCGATGGAGGCGCGTTTGGCATGACAGCGGCGAAACCAGTGTCCAGCGGTGCTGTGGCAGACAGGAGCGGTACGCTTCTCAAAACGACTGACTTTGGCGTAAAGCTGGGCTCGTTTGAACTGAAAGACGGCGCGACGCTGTTTGAACAGGGCAAAGACAAGCTCTCTTTCAAAATCAACGGCAGGGAATTTGAGTTTGACAAGGACGACACGTTGCAGTACATGGTGGGAAAGGTGAATAACTCCGGCATCGGCGTGGAGATCAAATTTGACGATGCCACGAGCAAGTTCACGCTTGAGCCGACAAACGGGAAGCCACTGTCAATTGAAAACGTGAGCGGCAACGTGTTCGGGGAACACAGCGCCATTGGAATAACTGAGATAAAGTCGTCTTATTCCGCCGGGCAGGACGCAGAACTTATAGTCAACGGAATCACGCTCTCGCGCTCTACCAACAACTTCACTATCGACGGCATCAACTACAAGCTCAACAAGACCACAGCCGCAGGCGCGGACATCGATGCGACGGTGTCGAGGGACGTGCAGCCGGCGGTGGACAAGATAAAGACGTTCGTGGACGCCTATAACAAACTCGTCAAGAACCTCGACGACAAGCTCACGGAGACAAAGACAAAGGACGAGACGCAGTATACGCCGCTTACCGACGACGAGAAAACTGAACTGGGTCTCAGCGAGAAGCAGATAGAGGAATGGGAGGCCATCGCCAAGAAAGGGCTGCTACGGCGCGACACGGGGATACAGGACATGCTCAACTCGCTGCGGACCGCGCTGTATGAGCGCGTGGCGGGCGCGGGGCTGTCGCCGGCGGACATCGGACTGAAGACGGGCGCGTACAGCTTGGGGATGAAAGGGCAGATAGTGCTCGACGAGGAAAAGCTGCGCTCGGCGTTCGAGGCCGACCCGGATCGCGTGATGAGCGTGTTCACAAATGTGTCAGATTCCTCCAATGCCGCGACAAAGCGCCTCGAGAGCGGGCTGGCGGAGCGCATAGGCAGCATAGTCGACAAGTATACGGGCGGGTACCAGAGCACGTCGCTCACCACGCTCACGGATTCTCTCAAGAAGCTCGACGACAGGATAAGCGCCATTGAGGAAAAAATGCTCGCAAAAGAAGAGCAGCTCTACAAGAAGTATGCGGCGATGGAGACGGCGCTGGCGGCGCTCAACTCACAGAGCGAATGGCTGGCGGGCGTGCTCGGCGGACAGAGCGCATAAACGGCGGAGGTGATTTTATGCAGCAAACCTTGACTACTTTGGCCAAGAACCCGCAAGAGGCGTATCGCAGGCAAAACGTGTTGACCGCCAGTCCCATAGAGCTCATCATAATGCTCTATGACGGGCTGAGAAAAAATATCATACTCGCGCAGCGCGCCATCAATAAGCGCGACATGGACAGTTCCAACAAGTACCTGATAAAAGCGCAGAACATAGTCTCCGAGCTGATGAACTGTCTCGACTTGAGCTTTCAGATAAGCGAGGAACTCATGAGGATATACGACTTCCTCTTTAGGGGACTGGTCGACAGCAACATAAAAAAGAACGCCGACAACCTCCCGGACTATCTGTCGATAGTAGACGAGTTGCGTGGCGCGTGGAGCGAGGTGAATTCTTTGCAGAAGACTTCACCGCCGCCCGAGATGGAACTGGGGCAGCAGGCATGAAGCCGGTGCCGTCACCAGGGCGCGTCGGGGCGCTCCTTGCCGCGCTGCGCGAGGAGCGCGACCTCATGGAAGCGTTTGCCGCGCTCGCCGACAGGCAGGCAGCCGCCATCGCGGACGCCGACGAGGATGCCATAGCGGCTCTGTTTGGCGAGGGAGCGGACATCGCCGCGAGATTTGACATATGCCGCGCGAAGACGGAGGAGTTGGCGGCGCTTTGCCGCGCGCAGGGAGAGACGGATGGCGAGACGGACGAGCTTGAGTCGCAAATTGAGGGGCTCGCGCGGCGGGCTTTGTCGGCAAATGCCGCGAATATAGCCGCCGCCCGGGTTGAGATGAGGCAACTGGGCGAGCGGATAGGGCGCAATGCGCTAAGCCGAAAAGGTGTGGTGAGCTATGCCGCTTCCGGCGCTTCCGGCGCGGAGACCGCCATGCTGTTCGACAGGATGACATAAGTGAAGATACGCAATATCAACAGCTTAGACAGGGGACTTGTGAGCGCGCGCAGCGTCGAGTCGGCGCAGGACGGCTCGGAGCGCCCGCTCATTTTTAAGAGGACGCTCTCCGAGGCCGGCCGAGAGCAGTTCATGCTGCGCATAGGCGGATTGGTGGCGGGCATAGACGAGCAGGGTTCCCGGTTGGCAAAACGCGCGGATATCAAGGAGTTCGAGAAATATAGGTCGCTCATCCGCGAGTTCCTTGGCGAGGTCGTCAGCAACGGGTACGAGTTCACGCGCGAGCGCGGCCATGCCCCGCGCGGCAGGCAGCGCTTTTTTGCGACTGTGAACAAAGTGGATGCAAAACTCGACGAGTTGGCGCGGGAAGTGCTGCGGGAGCACAGGGACGACTTGGATATTCTTGAGAAAATCGGCGATATACGCGGGTTGCTGGTGGATTTGTTGCAATAAAAAGGAATGGTCATTTATGACGCTGTGGATGTCCATATTGCTGGGGCTTGTTCAAGGCATAACCGAGTTTTTGCCCGTATCGAGCTCGGGGCACCTGTCGATTCTGCAAAATTTGCTGCGGCTTGGGTATTCCGCTGAGAACAACCTGCTGTTTGACGTGCTCGTACACCTCGGCACGCTGGTGTCCGTATGCCTGACGTTCAGAAAAGACTTGCGATCCATGGTGGCGGACACGGCCGAATTCATACGCGAACGGCGCGACGGAGAGCACGACGAGGCGCGGTTGCGGCCCTCCGTGAGGTTAGTTGTGATGATTGTGGTCGGGACGCTGCCGCTGCTCGTGGCGGCGGTGTTTATGAGCAAGCTGGCGTTGCTGTTTTCGCAGACATGGTTCATTGGCATTATGCTTATTATTACCGGGGCGCTCGTGTCAGTGTCCAACAAAATAGCGGGCTCCGGCGGAAAAAACGACAGAACCACCTCGCTGCGGGACGTGTTTATCATAGGGCTGTCCCAAGCCGTGGCGCTGATACCCGGACTGTCGCGTTCCGGCACTACGATAGCGGTGGGGCTGGCGCGGGGCCTGCGGCGCGACTTCGCTGTAAGGTTCTCGCTCTTGCTTTCGATACCGGCTGTGGTCGGTTCGTTCGTCGTCACGCTGTTTTCGGCGCTGAGGGAGGGAGTCGACTTCAAGCTTTTCCCGATATACGTAGTGGGCGCCGCTATATCCGCTGTCGTAGGCCTGTTTTCAATACGCGTACTGCGGCGGATAACGGTGTCGGGCAAGATGAAGGCCGTCTCATATTATTGCTGGGCGGTAGGGGCGCTCGCCATTATATTGACGCTGGTTCTCTGAAGAGTATAGGGGTGCATATGGCAAAAACCGGAAACAACGCCGCGAGGGCGAACGCGCCGCGCGCGGGTACCCGAGAAGGCTCGGGACACGGCGGGCGGGAGGGCGCGCGCGGAGGGCGGCGCGCGAGAAAAACACGAGAGACGACGGGGACGCCGCGCCGCAGGGAGATTGGGGCGGGCGTGTGTTTTTTTCTCGGCATATTCACGTTTTTAGGCTTTTGGGACAACACCGCCGTGTTCATCAAGTTCTTCCGCGGGCTTGTAACGGGTATGGCGGGATCGGGTTTTTTTGCGCTCGCGCCGGCCTTGATGATATGCGCGGGCATCCTATGCTTCCACAGGGGTAGGCCTGTGAAGATGAGAGTGGCGTGTTTGTTGCTGCTCCCGGTCGTAATAGGCGCCCTGATCCACCTGTTTGCGTGTGAGAAAACATACAAGCTGTCGTTTGCGATGCTAGGGGAGCTGTGGGAGGATGGGCGCAAGAACAGTGCCGGAGGGGCGCTGTCGGGCGGCGTGTCAGAGTTGTTCGAGGTTCTTTTTGGGGAGGTAGGCACCGCTATCGTGCTCATATGCCTCTCGCTTTTTCTGTGTCTGGCCGTCGTCAATAGGTTTATATTGAGGCTTGCGGTCGCATACAGGAACCGAGAGCGGAGGGAGTACGCTCGGGCGCCGTCGACGCAGCCGCCCGAGACGGCGGCGCCGGCCCGCCCTGCGGCGGCGCGCCGCCCGGGCAGGCGCGTCATAGATATAGCGCTAGACGAACCTCTGGCACCGGGACAGGCGGCGCCGGAGGACGCGCGCGAGCCGCTTTACGACTCTACGCCAGCCGTAATGACGCCCGCGCAGGCTGTGTCGGGCGCGCGGACCGCTGCGGAGCCAGTGTTCGCGCCGCCGCCGGGCTTCCCTGAGCCGCCCCCCCCCACATCGCACGAGTTCACGCCGCCAGACGCCGACGAGGCACGCGCTTACGGAGGGGATTTCCGGCCGGAGTACGCGTACCCGCCCATAGGCATACTCGCCTCGGGCGCGGGAGAGGGGCGCGTGGACGCCACTGAGGAAAAACGGATAAATTCGGAGCGCCTGGCGACCGCGTTTCGCAGCTTTGGCGTGAACGTGCGGGTGACAAACTCGACTCGCGGGCCGTCGATAACGCGCTATGAGGCCATGCTTGAACCCGGGGTGAAGCTCAGCCGCCTGACAGGGCTCGCGGACGATATAGCGCTGTCGCTGGGCGTGGCGAGCGTTCGGATAAGCGCCATGCCAGACATGGTGTCCACAGTGGGCGTGGAGGTGCCAAACAAAGTGATAAGCAAGGTGTACCTGCGCGACATAATAGAGTCCCCGGAGTTTAAAAAGGCGCCCTCGAAGCTGGCGTTCGCCATAGGGAAGAACATATCGGGAGAATCTATAGTGGGCAACATCGCAAAGCTCACGCACCTGCTTGTGGCAGGGACGACAGGTTCCGGCAAATCCGTATGCCTCAACTCGCTTATACTGAGCATACTGTACAAGGCGACGCCAGACGATGTCAGGTTTATAATGATAGACCCGAAGATCGTGGAATTTCGCGTGTTCAACGGCATACCGCACCTGCTGGTTCCCGTCGTGACGGACGTGAA
>JAITEC010000062.1 GCA_031282225.1 Oscillospiraceae bacterium
CTTGACTGCACCCTCTCGCTCTCCCAGTCGAGATAGTTTATCTGCAGCTGCACGAACTCCGCCTCGGGATGCTTGTGGAAAATGGACTCCAGCTCCTCGGGGGTCCCGTGGAACGACAGCCCGATATGGCGTGCCTCGCCCTTTTCTTTCAGCGACTTGACGAAGTCCCAGGCTCCCAGCTCTTCCGCTTTCTCAATGGACGGGCCGCCCAGGCCGTGCAGGAGATAGAAGTCCACCCAGTCGACCCCGAGGCGCTCGCGCGACGTGTTGAAAAACCCTGGAAGATCCTCCGGCGCCTTCGCGAACATGAGATTGAGCTTTGTGGCTATCTGGAAGCGCTCCCGCGGGTACCGCTCGACAAGCGACTTTCGCAGCGCCTCCTCCGAACCCTCGTACACGTACGCCGTGTCGAAGTATGTAAAGCCCGCGTCCATGAAGCGGTCGACCATGCGGTCCACCTGTTCCATGTCGAACCCGCCGCCCTTTCTGGGAAGCCGCATGAAACCAAATCCCAGCTTCCCAATTGATTCGCCCAAATATTTGTCCGCCATTTTTTTGCACCCCTTCATTAGTGTGGTCACGCAATGTGTAACTGCACGCATTATATAATATCCGCCCGTATAATGCAACAAGGCCGGCGGCTCCGGATCGGCGGGATGCCCCGTTGACAAAGCGGCCGGAAAAAGATAATATGGACGTTGTTAGAAGAAAATAAATCAACGATCGATAAGGAGTGTTTAGAATATGGCGGATATAGCCGGCGTAAACGGGCAGCGCGAGCAATTTCGCGTGGTGGGACAGCGCAACCTGCCCGGCAAGCTATCGTACACAATCGCCTCCGGCGTGGCGCAATTCGGCAACGACTTCGTGCTGCCCGATATGCTGCACGCGAAATTCCTGCGCAGCCCTTACGCCAACGCCCGCGTTGTGAGCGTGGACACTGAAAGGGCTCGCGCGCTGCCCGGGGTGGCGGACATTGTGACATGGCTCGACGAGGACATAGTGCGCATTAGCAGCCACGGCGAGTCTTTCGGGCCGGGCACCAGGCCGTGGATAGACAATATCGCCGATCAAGAGGGCGCGGAGGTGGCCGTCATAGTGGTGGCGGAGGACGAGGATACATGCGACAGGGCGCTGGAGATGCTCGACGTGCAATGGGAGGTGCTGCCGCACATAGTGGACCTGCACCGCGGCAGGCAGCCGGATGCGTATGTCATACGCCCTCAGGTGCGCGAGGCGCCCACGTTTGGCGCGCCCGGCATGGGCGGCCCGCCGAATCCGCCAAAGCGAGGCAACGTGGCCTACTCCAACATGATATCCGGCGACGCGGAGGCGGGGTTTGACGCCGCGTCGCACATAATCGAGTACGACCTCTACACGCCCGCGTTCGCGGCGCACTTGCCAAACCCCTCGGGCTCCGTCGCGTGGTGGTTTGACGACCCTTACCATCCCGAGGGCGGCAAGAGCCTGCATATAGAGGGGGCGGTGCGCGAGCGCATGGCGATAGCCATGATGTACGGTCTCCCGCCGGAGAAGACGGTGCAGGAGGGCCTGTTCATGGGCGGAAAGTACTGCGACTGGGGTCTGCGAAAGTCACAGGAGATAACGCCGCTGCTCGCCCGCCGCACGGGCAGGCCTGTGCGGTGCGTAAACACGCGGGAGGACATGTTCGACTTTATAATGAAGCAGCGATACGTCCACATGAAAGTGGGCTTCAACGAGGAAGGGCTCATAACGGCGGTCGAAGACGACTCCATAGCCGACGGCGGCGTGTGGGGCAGCTCGAGCTTTGGAAATGTGGGCGACCTCACGCAGGGGCCGTACAACACGCTCAAGTGCAAAAATGTCACGCAGCGCATGGAAATAGTCGACTCAAACCGCGGCAAGATGTACGTCAGCGGGCAGCACTGTCCGTTCAACTGGGATTCCATAACTATGGCGATACATCTCATTGCCGAGAAGCTGGGCCGCGACCCCATAGACATAGCGCGCCTCAATCTGCACGGCCCGAACTCGCAGGACGATATAGACCCCGTACCGAGCTTTGAGGCGTGCGTGGAGGCGGGCAAAAAACTCATGGGCTGGCAGTGGCACCGGGCGGGCGCAAAGCGGCTGCCGGACGGCAGGCTGCACGGCGCGAGCTTCCGCTACCAGATGTGCCCGCGCCACTCGTTTTCGAGCTACAACTGCAAGCTGGAACTGCGCAACGGCGTTGTGCACATGCCCACGCAGGGGCCGCTGTTCGGCGTGTTCGCCGTGGAGTGCAACGCGATGGTCGTAGCGGAAGAGCTGGGGCTTAGCTACGACGATATCCAAATAGACTTTGATTACCGCGAGACTTTCACTCCCGTAGGCGGCGGGTCTGACGGCACAACGGCGTCCGCGTGGGTCATGAAGGAGTGTGCCAATATACTAAAGCTGCGCATACTGGAGGCGGCCATAGAGTATGCCAACGACCCGCCTGTGCCGGGATTCGGGCACGGCTTCGGACCGCCGCCTCCTCCGCCGGGGCCGTTTCGCGGGCTGGCGCCGGACGATCTCGATATCGTCGAAGGGCGCGTCGTGCTCAAATCGGATCCTTCGCAGGGAGTCCCTTTCAAGCAGGCCACGCCGAAGAACCTGTTCGCCACGTACTCCGGCAGGCCGCCGCTCGCGCTGTGGGTCACGGGACAGATGGGCAAGCAGCTAGATACGATGAACACGGCTTACTGCGAGGTCGCCGTGGACGAGGAGACGGGCGAGGTGGAGATACTGAGGTTCGGCGTGGTGGCCGATCCGGGCAAGGTGATGCGGCCAATATCGCTGGAGAGCCAGATAGACCAGGTCATGTTTTTCAGCCAGGGATGCCAGCTGCTCGAGGACTTCGTCTACGACGAGAAGACGGGCGTAAAGCTCAACAACAATATGATCGACTACAAAAAACCGGGGATGATGGACGTGCCGCGCGTGGACAGAGAGTTCCTGGAGACGCGCGCGGGCAACGCCGCCTACGGTTCAAACGGCATAAGCCACTCGCTGGCGAACACGCATCTTGCGATAATCGCCATCTATAACGCCATAGGCGTGTGGGTAGATCCCCCGGCGACCCCGGACAAGGTGCTCAGTGCGCTAAATAAGGACATGCCTTTTTAGTAAAGACACAAAATTATAATAAAAATTATAATATCATTTATTATTATCAGGAGGAGCGTGTATATGGAAAGCAAAATTGGCGCGGGAATGACGCTCACGCAGGAGGCGGCGCAACGCAGGGTGGCGGATATCATCAGCGCGATACCCGTCGTGCTGACGGAGTACCGCTGCCCGCTCTGCGCGCGCGTGTTTCCCGGTTACTCCGGCCTGCGGGAGCACTACGAGGCGGAGCACGCGGGCGCCATCGCGCCCATTGTAGTCATGCTGATGCTCAACGGCAAGGGATGCGAGGTGCTCATAGAGCCGCACTGGACGCTCAAGCGCACGCTGCAGTTCAGGCTCGGGCTCACGGGCACGAAACATATGTGCGACAAGGGGGTCTGCGGTTCGTGCACTGTCATAATGGACGGCAGGCCGGTGCTGGCGTGCCAGATACTGACAGCCGAATGCGAGGGGCGCGACATACAGACCATTGAGGGCATAGCGGCGGATCCCAAGTGGAAACCGCTTATCGACGCCTACTGCCGCTGGGACGCCATGCAGTGCGGATATTGCACCACGGGCTTTCTCGTCACGGCCAAGGCGCTCCTCGACAGGAACCCGAACCCCACGGAGAGGGAATGCCGAGAGGCGCTGGCGGGCAATATCTGCATATGCGGCACGTACCCGCGCCACTCGCAGGCTATAATAGAAGCTGCGGCGGCGATGTCCGGGGGTGGCGTAGATGGCTGACCTGGCGGGCGCGAACGGCCAAAGGGAGGACTTTAGGGTAGTAGGCAAGCACAACCTGCCCGGGAAGCTCTCATACGCGCTCGCGACGGGGATAGCGAAATTCGGCATAGACTATGTAGTGCCCGGCATGGCGCACGCCAAGTTCTTGCGCAGCCCTTACGCGAACGCGCGCATAAGGAGCGTGGGGACGGCGCGCGCGCGCGCCGTCCCCGGCGTGCTGGATATTGTGACGTGGGAGGACGAGGATGTCAAAAAGCTCGGCGCGGGCGGGTTCGGCCCGCCTGCGGCGTACATCGACGACACGGCCGACATGGAGAACGCCGAGGTCGGGGTAGTGGTGATAGCTGAAAACGAGGACATCTGTGAGGAGGCGCTGCGGGCACTGGATGTAGATTGGGAAATACTGCCGCACGTCGTCGACGTACTCAAAGGTCGCCAGGACGCAGCGCCTATAGCGCGGCAAAGACAGGACGCGCCGTCTATGTTCGCGCCCCCGCCCTCACAGCCCAAGCGCGGCAACGTGTCGTATGCCGCTACTGTTCAGGGCGACCTCGCGCAGGGATTCAAGGAAGCCGACCACATTGTCGAGTACACCTTGAAGCTGCCCGCGTTCCTCTCCGGCATGCCTAATCCACCCGCGTCGGTTGCGTGGTGGGAGAGCGACCCGTACCACGGAGAGGGGCCGGACCTGCATATCGAGGGAGCGGTGCAGCGGCGCGAGAACGTAGGCATGATGTACGGCGTGCCGCCGGAAAAAACCGTCCAGACGGGACTGTTCCAGGGCGGGCGGTACTGCGACTGGGGGCTGCGCAAATCGCAGGAGATAACGCCGCTGCTGGCAAAGCGCGTCGGGCGGCCCGTGCGCTGCTCCAACACGCGCGAGGAGACATTTGATTTCCTCATGAACGAGCGGTATATGTACTTGAAGGTCGGCTTCACAAACGAGGGGCTCATAACGGCAGTGGACGACTTCTCGATAGCGGACAACGGCGCATACGGGTCGTCGTCGTTCGGTGCCGCAAACGACCAGGGGTACGGCCCGTACTACACGCTCAAGTGCAAGAACATCAGCCAGAGGATGGACGTGGTGGACACGAACCGGGGCAAGATGTACCTGTCCGGACAGCACTGCCCGTTCAACTGGGATTCAGGCACAATGGCCATATATCTCATTGCCGAGAAGCTGGGGCTAGACCCAATAGACGTCGCGAAACTCAATCTCCACGGACCGGACTCGCAGGACGACACGCGTCCCGTGCCGAGCTTTGAGGCGTGCATGGAGGCGGGCCGTGAGCTCATGGGCTGGCAGTGGCACCGCTCCGGAGAGCGCACGCTGCCCGACGGGCGCCGGCACGGCGCGAGCTTTAGGTATCAGATATGCCCCCGCCACGCGTTTTCGGGTTACGAGTGCAAGCTGTAGCTGCGCGACGGCGTAGTCCATATGCCAACGCAGGGCCCGTGCACGGGCATATACGCGGTGGAGTGCAACGCGATGGTCGTGGCGGAGGAACTCGGGATCGAATACGCGGACGTCGCCATAGACTTCGACTACCGCGAGCGGTTTACGCCTGTCGGCGGCGGCTCCGACGGCTCTACGGCGTCCGCGTGGGCGATGAAGGAGTGCGCGAACATACTCAAGGCCAAGATACTGCAAGCCGCCGCCAGGCACGCGGACAACCCGCCGCCGCCGTCCATGTTCTCTTTCGGAGGCCCGCCTGCCGACAGCCCCCTCAAAGGGCATGGACCCGACGAACTCGACATAATAAACGGCAATGTGTGCCTGAGGGATGATCCGTCCGTAGGCGTACCGCTCAAAACGGCAACTGCGGAGAACGTATTCGCCACATACTCAGGCCGCCCTCCCGCAGCCGTATGGACGATGGGGATGGGGAAGATGCTCGACACCATGAACACCGCGTACTGCGAGGTCGCCGTGGACGAGGAGACGGGCGAGGTGGAGGTGCTGCGGTTCGGCGTCGTGGCCGATCCCGGCAAGGTGCTGCGCCCGACGTCGCTGGAGAGCCAGATCGACCAGGTCATGTATTTCAGCCAGAGCTGCCAGCTCATGGGCGAGTTCATATACGACGGGAAGACGGGCGTACAGCTAAACAACAACATGATAGACCACAAGAGGACGGGCATGCTCGACGCGCCCCGCGTGGATCGGCGGTTTTTGGAGACGCGCTCGGGCAACGCCGCATACGGCGCGAGCGGCATAAGCCACTCCCTGGCCAACACGCACATGATAATCATAGCCATACACAACGCGACAGGCGTCTGGGTAGACCCGCCGGCGACGCCCGACAAGGTGCTCAAAGCGTTAGCTGAAAGGAAAGGTCAAGTTTATGAAAGCATTTAACCACACGAACGCCGGTACGCTGGGGGAGGCCTCCGCGGCGCTCGCGCGCGGGCAGGCGAGCCTCATAGCCGGGGGGACGGACTTGCTAGGCACGCTCAAGGACGACATCTTGCCGCTCTACCCGAATAACGTAGTCAATATAAAATCCGTGCCCGGGCTCGACTACATCCGCGAGGAGGACGGAGAGCTGCGCATAGGCGCGCTGACGCGCATAGCAGACATAGCGGCGGACGGAACCGTGAAGGCGAAGTACGCGGCGTTGGGGCAGGCCGCCGCCGCAGTGGCGTCCCCGAACATCCGCGAGATGGGCACCATAGGCGGCAATATCTCGCAGCTGCCGCGCTGCTGGTATTTCCGCAAGCCCGGCAACCGCTTCAACTGCATACGCAAAGGCGGGGCGGAGTGCTACGCGATGACGGGCGACAACCGCTTCCACTCCGTGTTCGGGGGCCGGCGCCCCTGCGCCACGCCGTGCTCGCTAGAGTGTCCGGCGGGTACGGATATCCCGGCATACCTGGCCCGCATACGGAAGGGCGACTGGGACGGTGCCGCCGAGATCATCATGCGCGTGAACCCCATGCCGGCGCTGACATCGCGCGTATGCGCCCACTTCTGCCAGAACAAGTGCAACCACGCCACAACAGGCGACAGCGTCTGCATAAGCGGCGTGGAGCGCGCGCTGGGCGATTGGATATTGGACAACAGCGAGCGATTTTACGCGCCGCCCACCGCCCTGACGGGCAAATCCGCAGCCGTTGTCGGCGCGGGGCCGGCCGGTCTGGCGGCGGCGTTCTATTTGAGGCGCGCGGGGCACGCCGTGACCGTGATAGACGCCAAGGAGGAGGCGGGGGGCATGCTCATGTACGCAATACCGGCATACCGCTTGCCCAAGGATACCGTGCGCCGCTTTACGCGCGCGCTGGAGGGCATGGGAGTCGCCTTTAGGCTGGGTACGCGCGTGGGGCAAGACATCTCCCCGGAGGAACTCGAGCGCACTTACGACAGCGTGTGTTACTCCACCGGCACGTGGAAGCGCCCCGTAGTCGGCATAGGAGGCGAGGAGCTCACGGTATTCGGGCTGGACTTCCTGGTAGAAGTAAAGGACTGGATGGACGGAAAGATTGGCTCTCAGGTGCTGGTGACGGGAGGCGGAAACGTCGCCATGGACGTAGCCGTGACGGCCAAGCGGCTCGGCGCGAAAAGCGTCACGCTAGTGTGCCTGGAGTCACGCGAGACCATGCCGGCGAGCGCGGAGGAGATAGCGCGCGCCGAGGAGGAGGGCGTTGTGATAATGCCGTCGTGGGGGTTGTCGAAGGTGGTGCAGCGCGGCGGAGCAGTCGCGGGGATGGAACTAAAGCGCTGCCTGTCGACTCACGACGAAAACGGGACGTTCAGGCCGTCATATGACGAGGGCGACAAGATAACGGTCTCGGCGGAGAACGTGCTGATGGCGATAGGCCAGAGCGTGGATCTCTCGTTCCTCGACGAGAAATACAAGTTCCAGCTGAGCCGGCGCGGGCTCATTGAGATAGACGACAACTCAATGACGTCGCGGAGAGGCATATACGCGGCAGGCGACGCCGCTACGGGCCCCGGCACTGTCATACGCGCCATTGCCAACGGTCACAGGGCGGCGGACGGAATGAACACGTTCCTGGACTGCGGCGCGCCGCCGTCCGGCGACGAGTACGGGCAGTCGGGCGCGCTGTTGATGTCCGATGCGCAGTACAACCAGGCGGCGGTGGCGATGAAGCTGCGCGAGGTGGACGTGTCGCAGCGGCGCATAGACGTTGAGGACTCGTTCACTCCGACGCGGGAAGAGGCGGCGCTGGAGGCGCGCCGCTGTCTCACGTGCAGCTGTTATGCCGTGCACCCGTCGGATATAGCTCCCGCGCTCATAGCGCTCGGCGCCCACATAGTCACGAACAGGCGCACGCTCGGCGCCGAGGAGTTCTTTACCGTGCGCATACCGGGCGGCACGGCGCTGTCCGTGGACGAGATCGTCACGGAGATACGCATACCGGTGCCGGCCGCCGGAGCGAAGAGCGCGTTCATCAAGTTCGCGTTCCGCAAGTCGATAGATTTCCCCGTTGTCAACTGCGCGGTGTCCGTGGGGACCGATTCGCCGCGCATATGCCTAAACGCCGTCGCGCCCACGCCGTACCGCGCGCTCGAGGCGGAGGATTATATAGCGGGCAAGCCGATAGACGAGGCGACGGCGGACGCCGCCGGCCGCGCCGCCGTCCGCAACGCCGCCCCGTTCGAGGCGACGCAGTACAAGATACAATTGGCAAAGACCATGGTAAAGAGGGCGCTGCTCAAGACAGTCGATTGAAAGGCGCTTTGCCCTTTCGATCGAAATTACGGGAGATGCGGCTTGAAACAGGCGAAATACCGGACATTTAGGGCGGCGGATGCCGTGCTGATCGCGGGGTTGCTCGTGTTTGCGGGGGCGTTTTGGTTTTTTTCGGGCAATTTCGCCGGGGCGGCGGGCGGGACGGTGACTGTCAGGCGGGGCGGGGCGGTGTACGCCACGCTCCCGCTCGGGGCGGAGGCAACTGTCGATGTCACATTGCCTGACGGCACGGTGACGAACACCGTGCGGATATCCGGGGGCGAGGCATACATGGAGTACGCCAACTGCCCCGACGGGCTGTGCCTGCGCCACGGCGCGCTTCGCGGCGGGCGCGACATAATAGTCTGTCTTCCCAATTCCGTGACGGTGGAGGCATCCGCCGCCGGCGGCATCGACGCCGTGTCCAAATGAGCGGGCGGGCGGCGGGCGGCGGCTCGGCTCGGCGCGTGGCGCTCCTGGGTCTCTCGCTGGCGCTCGGTGTGCTGGCGGGGTACGTGGAGCGCGCGCTGCCATCGCCCGTGCCGGCAGTGCCGGGCATTAAATTAGGTATAGCTAATATAGTGCCGCTCTACCTGATGTACCGCGCGGGCTGGCGCGCGGCGCTCGGGATGAATGTCCTGCGCTGCCTGCTCGCGGGGCTGCTGTTCACGGGCGCGTGGGGCACGCTATACGCGCTCTCCGGCGCCGCAGCCAGTTTCGTTGCAATGGCGGCGGCAAAGCGCGCGCGCGTATTCGGCGTTATAGGAGTGAGCGTCGCCGGAGGCGCGGCCCATAACTTAGGGCAGCTGGCCGTAGCCG
>JAITEC010000217.1 GCA_031282225.1 Oscillospiraceae bacterium
CATACATGATTTGGGCGGCCTCAGCCTTCTCCACCTTACAACGCCCGAAATGCTCGCCGGCCGCAGCGTGGATTTTCTGTGCGTTCCGCCCGGAGAGATAGCCAGGATAACCACGCTTCCCACCTCTGGCACTACAGGCCCGCCGAAAAGGCTCTGCTTTACGCGAGGTGACATTGAGCTCACCGTCGATTTTTTCCGCTGCGGCATGGGCACGCTGGTGTCACCGGGCGAGCGCGTCATGATATTCATGCCCGGGGATACGCAATACAGCGTGGGCGCGCTCTTGCGCGAGGCGCTCGGGCGGTTTGGGTGCGAGGGTATTGTCCACGGCGCCATAGCCGATCCCGAAGCGGCGGCGCGCGCGCTGCGCGACACGGGCTGCACGTGCGCCGTTGGCATCCCTTCGCAGCTGTATGAGACGGCATGCCTCGCGCGCGGCGCGCGCGGAATACGAGTGGAATCCGTCCTGCTCAGCGCGGACTACGCACCGCGCTCGCTGGCGCGCGGCATCGAGCTCGCGTGGGGATGCTCGGTATACGACCACTATGGCATGACGGAGATGGGTTTCGGCGGCGGCGTGGAGTGCCGGGCGCGCTGTGGCTACCATATGCGCGATGCGGACATGATTTTTGAAATTGTAAACCCGTATTCCGGCCGCCCTGCCGCGCCCGGCGAATACGGACAGGTGGTCTTCACCACCTTGACAAGGCGCGGCATGCCGCTCATACGCTACGCGACAGGCGACCGATCGCGAGCCATTGCCGATCCGTGCCCGTGCGGTTCCGGCCTCGTGCGCTTGGAGCGGATATCCGGGCGCATACGCGACGCCTCCCGCCTGCGCTCCGGCCGCACCGTGTCCATCGAGCAGCTCGACGACGTTGTCTACCGCGACCGACGCGTCGCGTCGTACTCCGCCGCCCTCGTCTCCCGCAGCGGCCGCGACGTCCTCGCGCTCACCGTCCGCCCGGCGCCAGGCACCGCGTTCGACCCAGGTCCGCTCTCGGAGTCCATCGTCTCCTCAGAGTCGCTGCACTCCCTGTTCGCCGACGGCGGTCTCTCGCTAGAGATAACCCCCGGCGCCCCTGCGCGCGCCCCCGGCAGTGCCCGTAAGCGCCGCATTGACGACAGGCGGGAATAACACCTCGAACCGTATCCAGCGGCCGTGTTCGCCGGATACAGTTATTTTTGCGTTGTGTGCCTCGGCCGCACAGGCAGCTATGGACAGGCCCACGCCGTAGCCGCCTGTCTCGCGGGATCGGGAGGCGTCGCTGCGGTAGAAGCGCTCGAAAATCTTGCGGCGCTCCCCCTGCGGCACGCCGACGCCCGTGTTGAACACGGACAGGCGCGGGCGGTTCCCCTCCGGCCGGAGCGACACCTCTATGCGCCCGCCCTCGTCTGAGTAGGCAATGGCATTGTCTATGAGTACGCTCACCAGCCGCCTCACCTGCCCCTCGTCTCCGACATACGTTATGCCGTCGGTCACGTCGCACGTGTATCGCTTGCCCTCCTCAAACGCGCGGCTCTCAAACTCCAATGCCGTGCCCAAAACAGCGGCGCTCAGGTCAAATCCGCACATCACGGTGCCCGGTCGGCCCTCGTCCGCCCTCGCCAGTTCCAGCAAATCGCGGACTAGCCCGCCCATGCGCTCCGTCTGCGCCCTGATATGCGCGAGCCTCCGGTTCTCCCCTATCTCGTTTTGGAGCACGTCCACGTTCGTGCCTATTATCGTCAACGGAGTCAAGAACTCGTGGCTCGCGTCCGATATGAACCTGCGCTGCTTGTCGAAGGCGCCTTTCACCGGCGCCACTATCCAGTTTGCCAAAAACGCGGCAAGGCACGACAAGACCACGCAGACGATCCCCGCTGCCCAGAGCGAGGCACGTGTGAGGTGGTCGAGTATCCCCGTCTCTATGCTGCGCTCGGAGAATACGTACATGCGCCCGTATGGCTTGTCCGCCGCCATAAAGAGGAAATTTTCGACCCCGCCTCTCATTTTTTCCGAGGCCTCGGCCTTCGCGATATAGCTCCGCGCGTCTTCCGGCGTAAAGTCGAACATCATGTCCAGGTTCAGCCCGATAACGGCGCCGGATTTGTCAACAGTGGCGTAGAAGAACCGCCCGGCTCTCATGAACTCCGGGTCGTCCGCCGCCGAGCGCCCGCGCGCGTCCCGCCCGCTGCCCGTCTTGCCGCGCTGGGGGATCGGGAAACCGCCGCTGTCCAATACGGACTCCATAAACACCTCCGGCCTTTTTACGGACCTCTGATACGCCGAGAGATTCAACACAAGCAACACGGCGGCAAACACGAGCAGCAAAGTGCCTAGGACGACGGCGATGATTTTTATTTTTAGTCTCTTGAGCATTCGGGAACCTCCAATGCGTATCCGACGCCGCGCACGGACTTAATTTGCAGGTTGGATCCGATGGCGGCCAGCTTTTTTCGGACAAAAGAGACATACACCTCTATGCTGTTGTACTCCGCCTCGCTGTCGAAACCCCATATTTTCTCCACGAACCGCTCTTTTGGGACGATCTGCCGGCAGTTGGACAGCAGCATGTCCATCACGTGGTATTCCTTTGCCGCGAGCTTTACAGCTCCCTTTTCGCCGCGCAGCTCGTGGGTATCCTTGTTGAGGACTGTGTTGCCGGCGGCTATCTCGTTGCCGATATACTCCGCGCCCCGGCGCGTGATGGCCCGCAGGCGCGCCAGGAGCTCTCCCGACGCAAACGGCTTTGTCAGGTAGTCGTCCGCGCCCGAGTCGAGCCCGCGTATCTTGTCCTCTGTCCCGGATTTCGCCGTGAGAAGCAGCACAGGGGTGGAGTTCCCCTGGCGCCGCAGCGAGCGGAGCACATCCACCCCGTTTTTGCCCGGGAGCATGACATCTAGGATAATGGCGTCATAGATGCCCGTCATGGCGCAGTCCTCGCCCTGCGTCCCGCTGTATACGGCATCCGCCTCATGCAGATCCTGCCTTAGCAGCGCGGCAAGCGCCTCGGACAGCTGCCGCTCGTCCTCGACTATCAACACCTTCACGCTAGCTCCCCCCGGACATGTTTTTGTTGTATCCCTATATCATTATATCTTCTTTTCTTGAATTTTTATTGAAAACGCGGAACCAGCAGGAGAGCGCCGGGCGCCATGTCGCTCTCTCGCTCCATGGAGTTGGCGTCCATTATCAGCCGGACGGACGAGCCGTGCCTCTTCGCTACGGACCACAGTTTCTCGCCTGGCCGCGCGCGCGTGACAGTCAGCGACGGGGCGCCGTCCTGGCTGGGCGACCCGCTGTCGTCATATGATATGGCGCATATTGCCCGTCCGCAGGGTATGGAGCCTCGTTCCAGCGCGAATCGCACCGGGACGGCGA
>JAITEC010000222.1 GCA_031282225.1 Oscillospiraceae bacterium
CTCACGCGCATTAGGAACGCGTACGCGGCAAAGCACAGTTTTGTAGAAATACCGGCCTCTAACATGAAAAGGGCAATAGCAAAGATATTGCATGAAGAGGGGTATATAAGGAATTATCAGATAATCAACAACGGGCTGCAGGGGATTATAAAGGTATCCCTCAAGTATAACAGCGGAGACAAGGCGATAGCGGGGCTGCGGCGAGTCTCTAAGCCGGGGCTGCGCGTCTACGCGGGCGCCGACGAGCTGCCGTATGTCCTTCGCGGTCTCGGCGTAGCCATAGTGTCCACGTCGAAGGGCGTAATGACAGACAAAAAGGCCAGGGCATCGCACGTGGGCGGCGAAGTCCTCGCGTTTGTGTGGTAAGGGGGGTATACGATATGTCAAGAATCGGAAAAGCCCCGATAGATATACCGCAAGACGTCGTGATAGACAAGGCGGAGGGGAACGCAGTGACTGTCAGTGGGCCGAAGGGGACGCTTGCACGTACGTTCAATCCGGAGATAGGCATTAACGTGGACGGGCGGACCGTAACCGTAACGCGCCCGGGAGACGGGCCCAGGCTTCGCGCGCTCCACGGCTTGAACAGGTCGCTGCTGTACAATATGGTAGTGGGCGTCACGGAGGGTTTCAAAATAGAGCTGGAGGTCAACGGAGTCGGTTACAGGGCGACTAAAGAGGGCAACAAGCTGGTCATGAACCTGGGATACTCCCATCAAGTCGTGGTGGAGGAGTCGGGTGGCATTACGATCGACGTGCCGGCGCCCAATAAAATCGTGATAAACGGGATCGACAAGCAAGCGGTTGGCCAGTTCGCGGCCGAGGTTAGGAGAAAGAGGCCGCCCGAGCCGTATAAGGGCAAGGGCATAAAATACGCGGACGAGGTCATTCGCCGTAAGGAAGGCAAGACCGGCGCTAAATAAGGAGGCGTACCAAGTTGATAAAAAAACCCGACAAAAACGCACAGCGTCAAAAACGGCACAGGAGAGTGCGCAACAAACTCTCGGGTACGCCGGAGCGCCCGAGATTGAACGTGTTTCGCAGCGAGAGGCACATATACGCGCAGGTCGTCGACGACACGCACGGCGCTACGCTGTGCGCGGCATCCTCTGTTGAGAGCGGCTTCGGCAGCGAAGGGGGAAACAAGGACGCCGCGAAACGCGTTGGGATCGCCATCGCCGCGCGCGCGCGCGCCAAGGGCATTGAAACGGTCGTGTTCGACAGGGGCGGATATATATACCACGGGCGCGTTCAGCAGCTCGCGGAGGGCGCCCGCGAGGGCGGCCTGCAGTTTTAGAGGGGGGGGATTCAAGCTAAATGGCATATGGCGGCAACAGGAGAGACAACAGGAGAGACGAGGCACCGCCGGAATTCAGCGAAAAAGTGGTCTCGTTGAACCGCGTCTCCAAGACGGTCAAGGGAGGCCGTATATTCAAGTTTTCCGCTCTGTGCGTCGTGGGAGACGGCAAGGGCAGAGTGGGTTACGGGCTGGGCAAGGCGGGAGAGGTGTCCGAGGCGATACGCAAGGGCATTGAGGACGCGAAGAAAAACGTGGTGACAGTGACCATTGCCGGCTCCACGATACCGCACGAGGTCACGGGGAAATTCGGTGCGGGCACCGTGCTTCTCAAACCGGCACCCGCCGGGACGGGAGTCATCGCGGGCGGGGCAGTGCGCGCCGTGGTAGAGGCAGCGGGCATATCGGACATAAGGACAAAATGCCTGCGCTCCAATAATCCGCAAAATGTAGTAGCGGCGACAATGGTCGGCCTGCGCTCGCTTCGAGATGCCGCTCAGGTAGCGAAAATAAGAGGCAAGTCCGCAGACGATATACGCGCAAGTTAAGGGTGCAGGAGGCTAGGGCAATGGCTAACTTAAAAATAAAACTCGTCAAGAGCCTAAACGGCAGGCTGGACAAACATATCGCCACCGCCAGATCTCTCGGGCTTCACAAGATCGGCGGCGAGACCGTCCAACCGGACAATCCCCAAACAAGGGGCAAGGTGGCGCAAATCAGGTATCTTATCTCTGTAACGGAGGAGTAAACAGTGGGAGGACGGGACATGAGTTTACACGATCTTTCCCCGGCCGCCGGGTCAACCCGCCCCGCCAAGCGCAAGGGCAGGGGTCACGCGACCGGCAATGGGAAAACTGCCGGTCGTGGCCACAAGGGTCAGAAAGCGCGCAGCGGCGGGGGCGTGAGGATTGGTTTTGAAGGCGGCCAGATGCCGTTGCACAGAAGGGTTCCGAAGAGGGGCTTCAACAACATTTTCGCACGGCCGCCGGAGGCGGTCAACGTGTCGGCGCTGGAGGCCTTTGACGACGGCGCCGAGATTGGGCAGCTGGAATTGTTGGAGGCGGGGATACTGTCGGGGTGCAAATTCGGCGTTAAAATACTTGGCGGCGGTACGCTGACAAAAAAGCTGACGGTTCGCGCAAACGCGTTTTCCGCGCAGGCTAAGAACAAGATAGAGTCTGCAGGCGGGAAGGCGGAGGTGGTTTGAGTGCTCCAGACCTTACGCAACGCTTGGCGTGTAGATGAAATAAGGAAAAAGCTGCTGTTCGTGCTTTTCATGGTACTGATATACCGTTTGGGCAATGTCGTTACGGTACCCTATATAGACACACAGCTCTTGAGCAGTTATTTCAACAGCCAGCAGAACACGCTGCTCGGTCTCCTCAACACCATGTCCGGCAGTGCGCTGGAGCGGGCCTCAATATTCGCGATGTCAATACAGCCGTATATCAACGCTTCGATTATCATTCAGCTGCTGACCATTGCAATACCCGCGCTTGAGCGCTTGCAAAAGGAGGGCGGGGAGGACGGAAAAAAGCGCTTGGAGAAATATACCAGGTACTCCACGGTTCTCATAGCGCTTTTGCAGGGATACGGCTATTACGTGCTCATCAAGACCGGAAACGGTTCGGCGAGTTTTCTCGCCGACGGTGCGGAAGGCCTGTGGCCT
This sequence comes from Oscillospiraceae bacterium, assembly GCA_031282225.1. GTDB lineage: Bacteria > Bacillota > Clostridia > Oscillospirales > Oscillospiraceae > JAISBX01. The sequence goes on from JAITEC010000222.1 coordinate 2,967, forward strand.
GCGGTGGTAATAATCGCGTCGTTTATCACCGGGAGCGCGCTGCTCATGTGGATGGGGGAGCAGATAACCGAATTTGGCATAGGCAACGGCATATCGATAATCCTCTTTGTGAGCATTGTTTCACGTTTCCCCACGCAGGTCTATAATATAATCATCGGGAGACCGGCCACGACATCGTCGTCCGGGGAGGTTGTTCCCGCCACGGGTTTCGCCAACGACATGGGGCACTGGTGGCTGTATCTGCTGATGATCGTGGGTGCGCTGGCGATAATGGCCCTTATTGTCGTTGTTACAAACTCCGAGCGCAGGATACCGGTGCAGTACTCAAAACGCGTGGTGGGACGCAAGATGTACGGGGGGCAGTCCACGCACCTGCCGATGAAAGTGAATATGTCGGGCGTATTGCCCATAATCTTCGCACAGTCGATAGCCTCCGTTCCCGCAACTATCGCGACTTTTGTGCCGAGATGGTCAAACGGATGGTTTATTAAACTGTTTGAGCCGACCGGAATACCGTATGCCGTGATATATTTTCTGCTGATAGTATTTTTCTCGTTCTTCTACTCCACGATCCAGTTTAACCCGATTGAGATAGCCAATAATCTCAGGAAAAACGGCGGATTCATTCCTGGGTTCCGCTCGGGTAAGCCGACGTCGGAATTTATCCAGAAAGTTTTGACAAAAATCACGCTTTTTGGAGCTATATATCTGGCGATAATAGCGATAACGCCTATCTTGATAAGCCATTTCTCCGAGACGGCGGCGAGCTCCGGAATATCGTTGGGCGGCACATCCATTATCATTGTAATTTCTGTGGCGCTTGAAACTATAAAACAGCTTGAGGCACAACTTCTCATGCGGCATTATAAGGGCTTCTTAGAATGATTTCGATAGGGACGGAGGGTTATATTTATTGAAAATGGTATTGCTCGGTCCGCCCGGTGCGGGCAAGGGCACGCAGGCTGAGATACTTGGCAAGCGCTTGGGGGCGCCGGTCATCTCAACGGGAAATATGCTCAGGGCTTCCGTTAAAAACGGGACACCCGTGGGGATTCGTGCCAAGGCGTATATGGATGCCGGCGAACTCGTGCCAGACGATGTAATAATCCAAATGACCAAGGAGCGCTTGGAAGAGCCGGACTGCAATGGCGGGTATATACTCGACGGGATGCCGAGGACAATAGCGCAGGCTCGCGCTTTGGAGGATATCGGCGTTGCCGTGGATGTCGCGCTGTCGATCGAGATAACGGATGCAGAGATAGTTGAGAGGATGGCGGGCAGGCGGTATTGCCCGGAGTGCGGTGCGACATACCACGTTGAGAGCAATC
>JAITEC010000012.1 GCA_031282225.1 Oscillospiraceae bacterium
TTTCATCGTATGTGGGGGGCGACATAACCGCCGGAATGCTCGCGGCGGGGCTAGAGGACACAGACGGCCCGTGCGTGTACATCGACATCGGCACGAACGGCGAGATAGCCATGAAATTAGGGAACCGGTATATCTGCTGCGCGACGGCGGCCGGACCCGCGTTCGAGGGCGCCGAGATCTCCATGGGCATGGCGGCAGTGCCCGGAGCGGTCAACCATGTCACATGGGACGGGGCGGCTGTGAAATTCACCACGATAGGCGACGCTCCTGCCGAGGGCTTTTGCGGTTCCGGACTCCTCGACGCCCTGGCGCTCCTCGTTGGCACCGGCGCCGTAGACGAGACAGGCAGGCTCCTCCCGCCAGGCGAGGCGAGCGGCGCCATTGCCGAATATCTAGACACAGCGGACGGCAAAAATATATTCCGCATCGCCCATGGCTGCGATGTCCGCATGGATTACGCGGACGTACGCAAGCTCCAGCTGGCCAAATCGGCAATCGCCGCCGGTATACAGACGCTCATGATACATGCCGGGATAGGCGAGGGCGAAGTGAGCTCGTTTGTGCTCGCCGGCGGCTTCGGCAGCTACATGGACAAGGACAGCGCGGCGGCCGTAGGGCTGTTCCCGCGGGCATTTTTGCCTGTGACGCGCGTTGTTGGCAACACTGCCGGCGAGGGCGCGGCGCTCGCGCTGTGTTCAGCCGGGGCGCGCGAAAAGCTGGCCGCTATACGCGAAAAATGCGAGTATATCGAGCTGTCCACCAGCCCCGTGTTCAACGAGCAGTTCGTAGAGCAAATGATGTTTAACTAATGATGTTTAACTGAGGAGGCCGGCATGTTCGGTATAGATAGCCGCAAGCGCGCGCTTGTATGGACCATTTTGCTCATCGCGACAGTCCAGATGCCAAATCTGGGGCTGTCGTCCGGCGCCAACAGCATAAAGACGGCTTTCGGCCTGTCCGACGGCACGGTCCAGGTGGCAATGTCCATGCCGGCGCTGCTGTCCACGGTCTCGGGCTTTGTCTCGTCTTTTCTCGTGCGCTTCCGGGTGATTTCAAAAAAAGGCATAACAGTGGCAGGCATAGCGCTTGTCGGCCTCACCGGTGCCGCCGCCATCGCGTTTCACTCGTCTTTCGAGCTCGTCTATCTCTACAGCATACTCATTGGCGCCGGCATGGGCGCTTATATACCAAACGCGCAGAGCATAGCCATGGACGCGTTCGACGAGCGCGAGTTCCAGATCGTGGCGGGGGTGCAGTCGTCGTTCATCAACGGCGGCGGCATCGTCCTGAGCCTGTTGGGCGGCTTCCTCATCTCGCTGACGGGCCAGTGGAGCGCCATGTACGCGACGCTGCTCTTCACGGTGCCAATTACGTTCGTCGCGCTGAAATTCCTGCCCGGCGAACGGCACCCCGCCCGCAGCCCCAAGGGAGCCCCCGGCAGCGAAAAACGCCGCTCTCCTCCGCTTGACCGCAATGTCTACCGCTACACGCTGAAGATACTGGTTTTCATGCTCTTGTACTGCACGCTCTCAAGCAACATCTCCATACATATAGCCGATTACGGGGCGGGCGACGCGGGCACGGCGGGCGTGGCTCTCGCGTTCACAATGGCGGGCGGCGTGGCCTCGGGCTTTGCCTTCCCAAAGCTGTCGCCCATCCTGCGCGGCAATATGGCGTCCCTGTCGCACGCGGAGCTGTTTGTCAGCTATGTGCTGCTGGGGCTATTTCCGTCGTCCGTAGCCGTGATCCTCACGGCTTCGTTCATAGGCGGCCTGTCGCTGTCCACAATGCTCCCGCACTGCCTCTTCTCCGCGTCAGCTTATGTAAACTCCGCTAACTCCGCCGTGGCCACCATGCTCATAGGCACGCTTGCGCCCGGCACTGGCAGCTTCCTGTCCCCCGTGGTAATCACGAACGTGACACAATGGCTGTTCGGAAGCTCCACCTCCGCGCGCTTCCTCTTCGCCGGAGCAGTATCCGCCGCCATAGCCGCCGCGCAGTTTATCGCCATAGCGTCGTCGCGCCGCGCTCTCGGGCGCGACTGACAGGCGCCTCTACATAGAGCGGCATATGTCAATTGCCAAAATCAATATGCAGTTCGCGGTTGCTCAGTTTGTTTTTCTCTCCGAAAAGCAAATTGCCAAAAAAGCGGTTGAGATATACAGTCGTGGCCTTTATCCCCTGCGCGTACCTATTGTAGTTCGCCCGAACCAGCGCGTTGCGGAAATACAGGGAGTGCTTTTCAAATGTGTCGTTCGTCACGTCGTATCCGAATGTGCGAAGGTATTTTATAGTGAATACCGCTATTGTGCGCGTATTCCCTTCGCTAAACGCGTGTATCTGCCAAAGATCCGTGATGAACTTTGCAATATGGTCAACCGCCTGTTTCTCGTCCGGCTTTGAATAATCATAGCTTTTTTCCCTGTCAAAATCGTAATCCAACAACTCGCGGATATCTTCGCAGTCGCCATAGTATACTGTGTCGTAATTCAACACCCACTCTTTTTTTGTAATGTTGTTTTCGCGGATCTTCCCCGCAAAATCGTAAATACCGTCGAACAGGCGCCGATGAATCGACATCAGCTCGACAGGCGAGAGCCTAAATGCCTTGCTTGACAAGAGCCTTGCAATACGCAGCGATACCTTGTCCGCTTCTTCCGTACGCTCTTTGCCAGCTGTTCCCGACGGTTTATTCTTATAATATTCAACAAGGAGCCGCTCGGTCTCGTCGAGGGAGATATCCCCCCTGATGTTCGCGTCGGCGGCGCTGACCAGATAATCCGATACCGCGATCCCGTCGACATCTTGCAACCCGATGGCGGTTTTCCAGTTATAGCTGCGCTCGTCTCGATTCGGCTCGTTTTCAGGGGCGTAACCTATGTTTTCGTCCATTAGAATTGACTCCAGAAAAGTATTATGGCAATGTTATTAATATTGAGGTTATTGCAGCTGTGTATCGCGCCGCCATCGTATTATAAAAATTAATGAAAACGAGCACTGCAGCCGCCAGCAGTAAAGCAACAACAGCAATGCCAATCGCCCCCGCTAATTTAGTCGACTTGGTCACTGCCCCCCTATTTCCCGTTCACGATCTCCGTTATGCGCACGCCGTAGTTCTCGTCTATCACCACTACCTCGCCGCGGGCTATGAGCTTGCCGTTTGCCAGCACTTCAACGGGGTCGCCGGCGAGCTTGTCGAGGACTATTATCGTGCCCATGCCAAACTCCAATATCTCGCTTATCTCCTTGTGCGTCTTGCCGAGCTCAACCGTCACCTGGAGCGGGATGTCGTACACGAGCTCCATGCTGTTCTTGTCCTCGCCGGGCGCCTCTCCCTCGTCGTCGAAGTTGACATATTGCATGGGGTGCACGTCCACGAGCGGCACAGCGGCTGCAACCGGGCGCCCTTCGGCCGGCTCCCCGTTGTCCTCCGGCAGCGGCGGTATCCCAATCCCTTCCGGCAGAGGAGGAATAAGAGGGCCAGGCGGCATGTCCGGTATGGACGGGAACTGGAACGCGCTCTGGCCCTCCGGCG
>JAITEC010000039.1 GCA_031282225.1 Oscillospiraceae bacterium
AAACGCCATTGGCGAGCGCGTTGACGCGAACACGGCGGCGGCCATGATAACTAATTTGCTCGACAGCATGGCCATTGACGAGCGCACGGCGCGGCTCATGCTGTCCGCCGCAGGAAACGGCGCGCTGCGTCCCGCCGTCGCGAGCGAACGGGACGCCGTGAGAGCGAGCATAATCAAGCAGATGCTTATCAACATTGTCTGACCGTCCAAGAAATAATTGATACGAGGTGATAGTACATGAAATTCAACAAGTGCGAAAACTGCGGGAAGAACGAGATTAGCTTCCACTTCAAATCGAACGTGAACGGAGTCGTGACGGAGCGCCACCTCTGTTCGGAGTGCGCCGCAAAGCTCGGCTACGCCGGCATGGGCGCCGCCGGCCTTCCCGGAATGCTCGGCGGCATATTCAACGACTTCTTCGGTACGGAGCGCGGCATGCAGCCGCAAGGCGGATTTGGGATGATGATACCGGCGTTCGTCGTGCCGGGGTTAGAGGTCAAGGGGTCGGTGCCCGTGTGGCAGCCGCGCCCGGAAATGGACGACCCCGGCGTCGCACCGCCGCAGACGAGCTTGGACGGCGACCTCCGGGAGAAGCTGGAGATAAACAAGATGCGCGCGCGGATGCAAAAGGCCGCGAGCGACGAGGATTTTGAGACGGCGGCCCGGCTGCGCGACAAGATCCGCGAAATGGAGAGCGCGTACGCGCTCCGAAAGAGGGGGGACGGCGGCAATGAGATTTAACGAGGACAGGCTGACCCAAGGCGCAAAGAAAATATTCGAGCACGCGAATACGGCGGCCGCAGAGATGGGGCACGGGTACGTAGGCAGCGAACACATCCTTCTCGCCATGGCCCGCGACGACGCGAGCGCGGCCTCCAAGATCCTGCGCGAGGCGGGACTCGACCCCGAGCTGATAAGCGAGATGATAATAAGGCGCGTGGGGCGCGGCTCGCGCGGCGAGATGCCCCCGCAAGGCCTCACTCCGCGCGCGAAGCGCATCGTGGAGATCGCCGCCTTGGAGGCCAACAGGCTCGGGCACGGGTTCATAGGCCCCGAGCACATCCTCATGGGCACCCTGCGCGAATACGACAGCGCGGCGGCGAGGATGATAATCGCCACGGGCGGCGATCTCAACAAGATATACAACGACATTCTGGGCGTGTTCGGCAGCGGTAAATACGACCCCCGCCGTCCCTCCGGCGCCGGGCGCGTCGTGCGGCGCGGCGACACCAGCGTGCTCGACCAGTTCAGCCGCGACCTGACACAGATGGCGGACGAGGGCGCCTTGGATCCCGTGGTAGGGCGCGATACGGAGATAGCCCGCGTCATACAGATACTCTCCCGCAGGACCAAAAACAACCCCGTGCTCATCGGCGAGCCTGGCGTTGGCAAGACGGCCGTCGCCGAGGGGCTCGCGCAGCGGATCATAGCCGGTGACGTGCCGGAGACGCTGCGCGACAAGCGCGTAGTGGCGCTGGATCTCTCGGGCATGCTCGCAGGGACACGGTACCGCGGCGATTTTGAGGAGCGCATAAAGACGGCGCTAGGCGAGGTGCAGAAGGCCGGCAACGTCATATTGATGGTAGACGAGCTGCACACCATCATAGGTGCCGGCGCGGCGGAAGGCGCCGTGGACGCGGCAAACATCATCAAGCCCGCCCTCGGGCGCGGGGAGATACAGGTGATAGGCGCCACAACGCTCAACGAGTACAGAAAGTATATAGAGAAAGACGCCGCGCTGGAGCGCAGGTTCCAGCCGGTGACGGTCAACGAGCCCACGCAGGAGGAGTCCGTAAAAATACTCAAGGGTCTGCGGGACAAGTATGAGGCGCACCACAAGCTAAAGATCACCGACGAGGCAATAGAGGCCGCCGTCAGTATGTCTGCCAGGTATATAAACGACCGGTACCTCCCGGATAAAGCCATAGACTTGATAGACGAGGCGGCGTCACGCGTCAGGATGGACAACTTGCGGCTCCCGCCCAGCCTCAAAGAGCTCCAGGCACGCAAGGAGGAGCTGTCTAACGAGAAAGAGTCGGCCGTAAATAGCCAGGACTTTGAGAGGGCGGCCAGCCTGCGCGACCGGGAGCGAGAGCTGGAAAACGAGATAGCCAACGCCCACCGCAGCTGGGAGAACGTCCGCACGGGCGACTCCGTGTCGGTATCCCCCGAGGATATAGCCGCGATAGTCTCCGGATGGACAGGCATACCCGTTACGAGCATAACGCAGGACGAGAGCGCGCGGCTGCTCAATATGGAACAGACGCTGCACCACCGCGTGATAGGCCAAGACGAGGCCGTGAGCGCGGTTGCCCGGGCGATAAGGCGCGGGCGCGTGGGCCTCAAAGATCCCAAACGCCCAATAGGCTCGTTCCTCTTCCTCGGTCCCACCGGAGTTGGCAAGACAGAGCTCTGCAAGGCTCTGGCGGAGGCCATGTTCGGCGACGAGAGCGCCATGCACCGCATAGATATGTCGGAGTACATGGAAAAGCACACGGTGTCAAAGCTGATAGGCTCCCCGCCCGGATATGTGGGCTACGACGACGGGGGCCAGCTGACTGAGAAAGTGCGCCGCAAGCCATACAGCGTCATATTGTTCGACGAGATAGAAAAGGCGCACGAGGACGTGTTCAACATCCTGCTCCAAATCATGGAGGACGGCATCCTCACAGACTCGCAGGGGCGCCGCGTAGACTTCAAGAACGCTATAATCGTCATGACATCGAATGTCGGCGCGCGTAACATCACGGAAAAGCGCACGAAACTGGGCTTCGCCCCGGGCGACGGTGCCCCGGGCGGCTTCGAGGAAATAAAAGAGGCAGTCATGACGGAACTCAAGCGCGTCTTCAAGCCGGAATTCCTCAACAGGATAGACGAGACCATAGTCTTCCACCAGCTCACAAAGGATGACATAAGGCAAATAAGCTCCAAGATGCTCGACACCGTCAAGGAGAGAATAGGGCAGATAGGCGTTGGGATCTCCGTAGACGACGCCGCGCTTGACGCACTGTCCGAAAAAGGCTTCGACCCCGTCTACGGCGCCCGCCCGCTGCGCCGCGCCATACAGAGCGCAGTTGAAGACGCGGCTGCGGAAAAGCTCTTGGACGGCAGCATAAAAAGCGGCGACAAAATAAAGATCACCGCCGTAGACGGAGTGGTACAGTTCGACCGCGCATAGGCACAAGGCCGTAACGGATACTGAAAATAAAGCGCCCGACCCAGTTATATGCGGGGTTTGGCGCTGTTTTTTTGTTCGATTTTTTTGTTCGATGCGGTTGACACAGCCGCCAAAATGTGGTATCATTGAGTTATAATTTGCGAACTTTGGAGTTTTGAAAGGAAATGACAGCTATGCAAAAGTATCGGGCATTATTGGCGGCGGCAGCGGCGGCGATCGCGCTGACGGCGGCGCCTGCGCTCCCTGTGTCGGCGGCGCCGGAGGACGGCGCCTACCTGGCTGAGACGATCACGAATTATCTCAACCCCGACACCGGGGTGACGGACGACGGGGGCTCGAGGAACGCGGCGCTCGGAGAAGGCATGTGCCGCAGCGTGGTGTACGAAAAGGCGCTGGTTGAAATAAGCGGCGGCAAAGTCTACGCCACGGTGCGGCTCCGGCTCATGAGCAACATGAAGGACTTCCGGCTGTACGTGCAGGACGAGCCGGGGGGCGGCTACACAAAGGCGGCGCCGCGCGTGATGCAGGAGGACGCCGTTGCGGATACGGCCGACTACCGCGTTGAGCTGCCGGATGTCTCCAGCAATATGAGCTGGGAAATGTACGTGATCCCCATGAGCCGCGATGTCAAATTCTACATGAACCTCGGCGGGCGCCTAACGCAGGGCGGCAACGAGGATTTTATCGTGAGCGCAAAGCCATCGGGTACAGCCCCGTCGGAGACCGAAACGCCCTCGCCTACGCCTGCCCCTTCGCCGACGGTATCGCCCTCGCCTACGCCTGCCCCCTCACCGACGCCCGCCCCTTCGCCGACGGTATCGCCCTCGCCGGCACAGGTGCCTGCCCAGGTGGCCGCGCCCACGCCAACGCCTTCGGCGGCTCAGCCCGCGGAGCCCTCTCCCGAACCCCTTCGGGACCCGGATCCCAGCCCCGCGTCGGCGCAGTCCGAGGAAGAGCCCGTCCTGGCGGAGTTCCCG
>JAITEC010000111.1 GCA_031282225.1 Oscillospiraceae bacterium
GCCATTGCGCGCTTGCCAACTTTTGTGTATACTTGCCCATGGCACCAGCGGCGGGATCCCCGCTCTTTACAGGAAGATATTAACACACGCCGCAGCACATTGCAACCTTTTTTTTGACAACACATGATAAAAATGTCATTTATAATTTGAAAATGAGGTACCTGTTAAATGATTTACGTTGACAACTCGGCCACCACACCGGTCTCGGAGGCGGCACTGGAGGCCATGATCCCCTGCTTCCGCGAACAATACGGCAACCCGTCCGCCATTTACGGCTTCGGGCAGGAGGCAAAGAAACTGCTCGAGAGCAGCCGCGCCGCAGTCGCCGACGCCATAGGCGCGAAGAGCAGCGAGATATATTTTTGCTCCGGCGGCACCGAGAGCGACAACTGGGCGATTTACAGCGCGTGCGAGCGAAGCCGCGGCAAAGGCAGGCATATCGTGTCCCAGGCGGCGGAGCACAGCGCCGTCTTGCGGGCATTGGAAAAAATGGAAGAGCGCGGATATGAAGTGACGCTGCTGCAGCCGGATCGGTACGGTACGATAACGCCCGTGCAGCTCGAGAGGGCAATGAGGGACGACACAATACTCGTGAGCATCATGATGGCGAACAACGTGGTGGGTACCGTGCTGCCTATAGAGAGCCTGTGCGAGACAGCGCACAGCAGAAACGCCCTCTTTCACACAGATGCCGTACAGGCGGCGGGGCACATACCCATAGACGTGCGGGAGCTCGGAGTGGATATGCTATCTATGTCGGCGCACAAATTCCACGGGCCTAAAGGTGCGGGCGCGCTGTTCTCAAAAATCCCGCGCATCCCGGCGCCGTATATAACAGGAGGCGGGCAGGAAAAGGGCGCGCGATCGGGCACGGAGAATATACCGGGCATAGTGGGCATGGCGGCCGCGCTGCGCGACGCCGCCGACAACATGGCACGGGACTCGCGCTATGTCGCCATGCTGCGCGACGCGCTCGTCGCAAGAGTATTGGAGATACCCGGCGCCAAGCTCACGGGAGACCCCGAAAACCGCCTGCCGGGGCACGCGTCGTTTGTCTTCGACACCGGCAAAGACGGCGCCCACCTCATAAATATGCTCAGCGAGGAGGGCATATGCGCAAGTTCTGGCTCCGCGTGTTCCGCATCGTCTACCGAGGCGCCGCACGTGCTCACCGCCATGGGCCACGGTTCCGCGTCGCGGAGCGCCCTTAGGATAACGCTCTCTAAATATAACACTATGGACGAGATACACGCGATAACGCAAAGGCTCCCATCTCTCGTAGCGAAACTGAAAAGCAGGAAAGAGGCGTCTATCTCTTGAATTTGGCAAACCCGCATATGAGGAGCGACGCCGCGAACGTAGACAGCATGAACATCAGCAAATTGCCCGCGCTCACGGCGCGGTACGCGCCCCGCCAGCATAAAAATACCGTCAGCGCGACGCCGGCTACCGCCGAAATTACGGAGATCGCCGTGGCAAAAAAAGCCGTGGTCTTCAAAATGTGGGCGCCCGACACGAGTTCCCCAACCGTCTCTATCCCGTAGCGCGAGAATATTGCCGCCACTCTGCCTCCGCCTATGCCGTCCACTATGTCATACGTGCTGCGTATAGGCAGGTTTTCAACATCCTCGAACGGCGCCTTGAACTTCTGCTCCGCCATTTTTGTCGTAATATTGAAATCCCGAACGGCAAACAGCAGCCGCACCCTCCAGCGAAGTATGTTCAACAGTGCGCTGCGCACGGTGTTAACGGGTATATAATCCATGGCGAACATGGCGATTAGCCTGTCGTCCACCGCCGTGAACACGGCGCTGCTGAGGTTGATGTCGTCTGGTATGCGCACGCTCATGAGCTTCATGTAAGCCGCCGACCCGGTCATGACGCGCTCACCGCGTATCAGCCCGCTTATCCCGCCCTCGTAGCAGCCAAAATCGTCCACGCGCACCGCCGTCATGCCCTCGCGGCGCAACACCTCCGAAAACACGCGGGCGAGGCCGGAGCCCGACTCGCAGATTAGGCTCGCGGTATAGCGTATCGCCCTGTCGGGCGTCTCGCCCTCGAATATTTTTACGCCTGACACCGATAGCGTGCCCTCGGGGAACAGGTCGTCGTCCGTCACGCACAGCCCGTCTATGTCGGTGATGTCGTCGGCGCACATCCAGCCGGCCATTGCGGCGCCCGCTTTGAGCACGCGCTTTGATATGACGGAAAACGGCGCCGAATACGCCAAGTGCCCCGAAAACACCGCGGCGGCCGCGAGCGGCGCCGACAGAGCCTGCATGACATATACGGACCGCCCGTGCATGGCGGCGCCCAAGGCCGTGGCGACAAACGAGAAGGCCACCAACAGCGGCGCGCAGTACCTATAGGCGCTCTGCGTGACATCGCGCGCCGTCAGCGAGCTATAGAACCCGTCGGCGGATCGCCGCGCCCGCCTGAACACCACGCGCCGGAGGTCGCTGCGGTACTCCGTGAGCCCCACAAGGGGCTCCGGCTCAGCCGCCGCCTGCTTGAGTAGCCTCAGGAACGAGCTGCGGTACAGCCGCTCGCCAAGCAGCGTAAACGACATGGAAAAAGCGCTGATGGCGCAGTACGGCAGCCCCAGCGCCGCCTTGTCCGATACAATGGCGACGGCGCCCGAGCACAATACGGAGAAGTTTGACATCAGCACGAGGAATTCTATGCCGGGCGACGGGCGCACGATGCTGTACACGCCCTTTATGATGATCTCTATGCCTATGGTCATGACGAGTATCTGCATGAGCATGAGTATCCCGGTGAGCAGCGCCCGATTGCGCTCGAGCCCGAACGGCAGATGCGCGCCCGCCTCAAAAAGCAGCGTGAGCGCCGCCATTGTGCACGCAACCGCGAAAGACGCCGCCCACCGCAGCATTACATCGGTCTCGTCCGAGGCGAATCGGCGCGCAGCCGCGCGCAGGTCAGGCTCTTCGGGTTCGGGCGCGATATAAGCGTCGTCATCGTATCCCTCAGGCGCCTCGTAGGGCGTCCCGTCATGTGGGCTCGCTTCCTCGCGCGCGCCGAAAAAACGGGACAGATTTATGCCCCTGGCTGGTTTGCGCTGCTTTGCCTCGCTTTTTATCGCGTTGGCTACTTCACGGGCAATTTCCGGCGAGGGATCCGCCGCCGCGTATTGGTAATCGCCGCCGGACAGCGGGGTCTCGCCTGCGGATTGTAGATCCGCGCTGTCTGCGGGCGGCTCGCCCTCGCTGAAATCAGTAAATGCCGGAGGCGTTTCCCTACGCCCGGACAGTTCCATGATGATCTCGTCGGCCCGCTCGTCGAGGATGCCGCTCGGCGTCTTCTTTTCTCCTCCGATATACGCCTCGCCCTTGTACTCGGCAAGTATAGATTCCAGCGTGAACTCCTCGGTTTCATCGCCGAAGTCCATGGGTTCCCTGCCACTTGCCACGCGCCTCCCCCCTGACTATGCCGCCCTCCGCCTCATCGCCTCGTAAAGCATCAAAGCCGCCGAGACGGACGCATTGAGCGACTGTATTTTGCCGAGCATGGGTATCTTGACTCTATAATCGCATCCCTCGGCCGTGAGACGTCTCACCCCGTCTCCCTCGGAACCTATGACTATCGCCGCCGGACGGGACAGGTCGGCCTCCCACAGCGGCGTGGCCCCGTCCGGCATCGCCCCGAACACCCACAGCCCCGCCCGTTTCATCTCAGCGAGCGCCGCGCCGATATTCGGAACGCGCGCGATAGCCATGTGTGCCGCCGCGCCTGCGGACGCCTTTATGGCAGATGCCGTGACAGGCGCCGAGCGCCTTTTAGGTATGACTACGCCGTGCGCGCCGGCGGCCTCAGCCGATCTTATGATAGCGCCAAGATTGTGCGGGTCGTTGATCCCGTCGCACACTACCACCAGAGGCGGCGCTCCGCTCGCGGCGGCCGCCTCCAGGATATCCGGCAAGTTCGCGTATCGCTGCAAGGCGGCCAGCGCGACCACGCCTTGGTGCGCGCGCGTCCCGCCTATGGAGTCGAGCGCCCGCGCGTCCGTCTCTACCACCACGGCCCCGGCCTCGCGCGCCTGCGACGCGATACGGCGAAGGGCGTCGCCCGTGCCGCCTTTTGCCAAATACAGCTTGTCTATGGCGCGCCCGGCCCGCAGCGCCTCGGTCACCGCGTTGCGGCCTACTACTACCGTCCCGTCCGCAAATGGGTCAGGCAAGGTTTTTTATGCTCTCCACCGCGTCGAGAGCTTCCCAAGGCAGGTTGAGATCCGCGCGCCCGAAATGCCCGTAGGCTGCCGTTGGCTGGTAGCGTATCCCGAGCAGATCCAGCCTTGATATTATCTTTGAAGGCCTCAGGTCAAAAAGCTCGGTGACGATCTTAGCCAAGCGCCCGTCGTCTACGGTGCCGGTGCCGCGCGTATCCACCAAGATGGATATCGGCCGGGCGACGCCTATGGCGTAGGCTATCTCTATCTGGCACGCGCGCGCGAGTCCGGCGGCCACAATGTTCTTTGCAATATAGCGCGCCATGTAGGCCGCGCTCCTGTCCACTTTTGTGGGATCCTTGCCGGAAAACGCCCCTCCCCCGTGGCTGGCGTACCCGCCGTATGTATCCACTATTATCTTGCGCCCGGTGAGCCCGGAATCGCCCACGGGACCCCCTATGACAAACCGACCCGTCGGATTGACGAAATACTTTGTGGCGCGCGTAATGAGTCCGGGCGGTATGACAGGCTTTATAATAGCCTCTATTACAGCCTCGCGCAGCTGCTCCACGGCGATATCGGGGTCGTGTTGCGTGGAGACGACGATGGCGGGCACTCCCACGACGCGGTTTTCCTCGTCGTACTCCACGGTCACCTGCGCCTTGCCGTCGGGCCGAAGGAAGCCGAGCTCCCCGCTCCTGCGCGCCTGCGCCAGGCGGCGCGTGAGCGCGTGAGCGTAGGATATGGGAGCCGGCATGTACTCCGGCGTCTCGTCGCAGGCAAACCCGAACATCATGCCCTGATCCCCCGCGCCCTTGTCTTCCGAGTCGTCGTACGCGCGATTGACGCCCATGGCTATGTCGGGGCTCTGCTCGTCTATGGACGTCAATACGGCGGCGCCGTTGCAGTCGAACCCGTACTCGGGATTTGTATACCCTATCGCTTTTATTGTGTCGCGCGCGACCTGCGGTATGTTCACGTATGACGACGTGGTGATCTCGCCCATGACGAGCACCAGCCCCGTGGTGACGGCGACCTCGCACGCCACGTGCGCCGCCTTGTCGTTTTGCAGTATCGCGTCGAGCACGCCGTCCGATATCTGGTCGCAGACTTTGTCCGGGTGCCCTTCCGTAACTGACTCAGATGTAAAAATCCTGTTTCCCATCAAAAAACCCTCCAAAATTTATAGTATATATCAAACGCCCCCGCGCCTGTCGAGCGCGACATATCCCGCCTCGGGAGATATGGCCTTGTACGCCGGGCGTATCATCTTGCCGGCGTTGACTACCTCCTCAATGTGGTGCGCGCACCAACCCACCATGCGCGACACGGCGAAGAGCGGGATGTGCAGCTCTCGCGGTATGCCCAACATATTATACACGAACCCGGAATACATATCCACATTTGCGCACATGGCTTTTTTCCCGCCGTCGCGCTCCGCGAACACGTCTTTGGCAATGCGCTCCACGGCGCACACAAACTCATATTCCGGCGTCACGCCCTTTTTCTCTGCGAGCGCGCCCGCCATTTTCTTGAGTTCCACGGCCCGAGGGTCGCTGAGCGTGTACACCGCGTGCCCCATGCCGTATATCAGGCCGTCTCCCCTTCCTGCATCCCCGCGCAGTATGCGCCGCAGCATAAACGCTATCTCGTCGTCGTCGCGCGTGTCGCGCACGCCTTCCCTGATACATGAGAGCATCTCGCCGGCGTAAGCGCTCGCCCCGCCGTGTCGCGGACCCTTGAGCGCCCCCAGCGCCGCCGCTATCACGGAATATATGTCCGTGCCGGACGACGAGAGCAGCCGGCAGGCGAAACACGAGTTGTTGCCACCGCCGTGCTCCGCGTGCAAAACGAGGCACAGATCGAGTATGCCGGCCTCGTCGCGCGTGAAGCTGTGGTCATGGCGGACGGAGTAAAGGAAGTTCTCCGCCGTGGACAGGCCGGCCTGCGGCTTGTGGATATACAGGCTGTCGCCGTCGTAATAGTGCCGCTTCGCCGAAAACGCGTTGGCGGCGACTACCGGGCTGCGCGCTATGATGCGCATGGCTCTGTCGAGTTCCCTGGCGATGTCCCGCCTGTCTGTCTCGGGCTCCGGGTCGTATGAGTACATCGCCAAGACGGAGCGGGCGAGCTTGTTCATTATATCGATGCTCGGCGCCGCCATTATCATATCCTCCGTGAAACCCTCGGGGAGCTCGCGGTACTCGGCGATAATGCGACCGAACCCGCATAGCTCGGGCGCGTCCGGCAGCGAGCCGAACAAGAGCAGGTAAGCCGTCTCCTCAAAGCCGAAGCGCCCCTCGCTCACAAACCCGGCTATGAGCTCGGATACGTCTATGCCGCGATAGCTCAGGGAACCCGGCGCCGGGATGCGCTTGCCGTCTTGCATATAATATCCGCGCACGTCTCCCACGCGCGTCAGACCTGCCGTAACTCCCGTGCCGTCCTTGTTGCGCAAGCCGCGCTTTACATCGTATTTGTCGTAATACGACTTGTCGATATAGGCGTTTTTTTGGATTTCAGCGGCGCGAGCGCTCAAAAATTCAGGCACGGGCGCCAAACCGTCATGCAACATATGTTTATTTCGTTCCCTTTTCAAATGTTCAAGTAAGATCAATAATACCTCAATAAACGTTTTTTGTCAATGAAATGTTCGGGTATATTACGCCAAAGGCGCGTCAAGAATAAAAATACTTCGGATAATTTTACACTTGGAGGGGATGCAGCATGAAAATATTAAAAAAAAGCGCGCTTCGGGCGGCGGCTACGGCGCTGTTGGTCGCGGCCTCGGCTCTCGCGGCGGCTCTCGGCGCGCTGGCGGACGCGCGTACGGACGAGGCGACGCGCCGCGTCTTTGAGAACTCCGCGCCCATAGCGGAAAACCTGGAGTACGGCACATTCAAGGCAGTGCCCATAAATGGGCGCTTCGCCGCTCGGGACCCCGAAGGCGACGCGGTGACGTTTGAGATAATAACGCCTCCCAAGCGGGGCGGCGTAGAGCACGACGGGACCGGAGCCTTCGTATACTCGCCAAATGACAACGCACGGGGGCGCGACAGCCTTGAATATGTCGCGATAGACGCATACGGAAACGTGTCGTCCCCGGCGACCGTAAAGATAACGATACGCAAGCGCGCCACGAAGACCTCATACTCCGATATGGACGGCGACCCTGCCCAATACGCGGCGCTCGTGCTGGCGGACGAGGGGATTTTCACCGGCGAGCAATTGGGACAGGCGTGGTTTTTTCATCCCGAGCGCGAGGTGACACGCGGCGAGTTCCTTGCTATGTGCATGCGCGTCAGCGGTGGCGACATCATAGACGGCGTGACGAGGACGGGCTTCTTTGACGACGACTCCATCCCCGCGTGGGTCAAGCCGTATATCTCAACAGGGCTCGTTGCCGGAGCGATAAACGGCTATAAGAACGAGGAGGGCAAGCTCGTGTTCTCTCCGCAAAAGACGATAACGGTATCCGAGGCCGCAGTAGTGTTGAATAACATCCTGCAAATAACCGACGTGGGCGACGTTGGCGTCCTCAGCGTGGACGCCGCGCCCGCGTGGGCGCTCTCCGCTTCGGTCAATCTCGCCTCGTGCGGGATATTGCCGCACGAGGCGCTGTCAAACGGCGGCCGTGCCGTGACACGCGCCGACGCCGCGCAGATGCTGGCGGCCTCTTACGTGCTGCTCGAGGCGCGCGACGACGACAAATCACTTTTCTCCCTGCTCGGCTAAAAATAAAAAGGGCCTGTCCGGGCGCCGCTTCCCGAACAGGCCCTTTGCCGCTTGTCAGCCAAAAGCAGGCACCTGTGCCTGTCGGTCGAATATGGGATTGTTGACGAGCATGCCGAACACCCGGGGAAATCCGTCGTATGGCTCGTCGGCGGGGAACGCGCGCAAAATGGCGCCGGCGCGCTGCTCGTAGCCAGGCTTGAACTCCGCGTGAGTGAATATATAGAGATCGCCGCGCTTTATGCCCCGCACTACGCGCAGCCCCGCCTCTGCGGGGTCGCGCATGATGCGCGAGAAATCTACGTCCGCAGGCGGGGGCGGGGGCGGGGACGCTCCATCCGGAGGAGCGGGGCGCCGCGACGGCGACCCGCGCAGCTCCATCTCTATCTCGGCGTCGGAACGGCCGAGGTTTGTCACGAACGGGCCGGGACAGAACACGGCGGCGCCGTATCCCTCGGGCAGGTCGGACGCGAGAGTCTCCATTATCGCCACGACGGACTGCTTTGTCATATTGTAAAGCCCGCAGCCCGGCACGGGGATAATGCCTGCCTTGGAAGCCGTGGAGACTACATAACCGCCCTGCCCGTGTTCCAGCATGCGCGGCACGATCTCCTGGATGCCGTTTAGTATGCCCACGGTGTTCACGCGCAGCGCGAAATCCGTGTCTTCCGGAGACACCGCCCATAATGGGCCGGCGGCGCAGGCGATCCCCGCGTTGTTCACGAGCACGTGTATCTTTCCAAACCTCGCCTCAGCCTCGTCGGCGGCCTTTTTGTAGTTCTCGCGGTTGGACGTGTCGAGCTTGACACCGAGCCGTGGCGCGTCTATCTGCGGGAGGGCCTCTTCTATCGCCCTCTCGCGCAAGTCCGCCACCACTACGTTCATGCCCTCGCCCGCGCACGCCTTTGCAATGCCCAGCCCCAATCCGCTCGCGCCGCCCGTGACGAACGCCGTCTTGCCCCTGAGATCTTCCATTGATCGGCTTCCCCCTGTAGTGTAATTTAAGTGTAATTTAGTGCTTGCCTCGGCTCGGCTCGGCCGCGACAGGCGTCATGACACCAGCGCCCCGGCGTGCATGACGATAATAAGCGCGACCTCGCTCTGCGTCACACATAGTTCCCTGGCTATCTGACATATGGATTTGCCCTCTACATAGAGCTTTATTACGCTCTCGCGCACCAGGTCGCGCTCAACGGGCGCCACGATGATGTCGCCCTGCGGGGCTTCGGCAGGCTGCCGGGCGTGAGCCGGCAGGCTCCTCGCCGGTGCGGGCTTTTCTGCATACTCGGGCGATGGAGGACAGCGGTCCTCCTCGGGATACGCGACATATGCCTCGGCTCTCCCCACTGTCTCGCGCAGCGACTCTATCTCCCCCCTCAGCGCCCGCATCTCAGCCTTGGACGCATTTGTGTCCCTATGGAAGTCCTCCATGAAGCCCTCCACGCTCTCGTACATCTCCAAGAGCTTGCCCTCCCTGTCTTGCAGGTCCCTGTTCTGGCGGTGCAAATCGGAAAATATGTACTTGCATAGATATGCAATCACGCACGCCAGCACAAAAATCAAAAACGACATCGCGTAGTATTCCATTGCTCTCTCAAACCTTTATATCTACAATGTGCTCTTCTGCCGGGAACAGGTAGTCGCGCTCGTCCCAGCCCTGCCCGTCCTCGGGCAGGGCGTATTCTTCCGGGGGCTCTCCGCCACCGTCGCCCGCCGCGCCTCCGCTGCCGCCGTCGTCCGGGTACAGGTCCAAACGCTCGGATTTTATGGTCTTTGCCACCCTTTCGCGCCCGGATTCGCCCTCCACGCGCGCCTGCACGCTTATGTAGTCCTGCACGAGCTCGCCTCTGTACGCCATGCGGCTGGACTCGCGGGAGGCCTCCGCCGTATTTGTCACCAGTATTTGCGCGTCTATCCCTTTCAGAGCCATGCCGTTCCCCCTTCTTTCATGCCTTGACAGGTCACATCAACGCGTCCAGGCGCGCGCGCATCTTTGCAAGCGTCCGCGAGTGTATCTGCGACACTCGCGATTCCGTTACGGACATAATGTCCGCTATCTCTCGCAGCAGGAGCCCCTCGTAGT
>JAITEC010000162.1 GCA_031282225.1 Oscillospiraceae bacterium
TAACGGGCTTCGGTTGGCAGGCACGTCATATGAGACTTACCCGCTCAATGAGATATCAGTCATGGATCCAAACGACTACTTGATCCGTGTATCTATACCGGTGGAAAAATAACGGTACGCGCGGCAATATACCGATATTTTTTATGCGGAGGCAATAAGAAGCGGCTGTGAGAAAAATACTAACTGTGTTTCGAAAAGTGTTTGAGCGCTTTTGGTATGGCTTGAATCTGGGCATACGCACAAAGCTGCTGATTGTGTTTCTGCTTGTGAAGATAGCGCCGCTCATTGTCATCGCTGCAATAGCCTGGTATCAGTTCAATGTGCTCGGGGAGGAACTGCGCGCCATCTCGGGCGCGGACTCGACCAACGCGCTCAACGCGAGCGCTGTAGAGAATATTGAGCGCATGTCTACGGACACCGCGCTGCGCGTGGCGGATTTTCTGTATGAGCGCGACGACGACATCCGGTACGTCGCCAATTTAGCGGGCGCGTTCGAGGGTGATGTGCAGCTTGTCAGGGACGCGTTTTCGCAATTTGTGCGCGGAAAGACAAGGCGACTGGTCAAGAGCGGACAGTGGGCGCTGGCTGAGGACGGCGGTTCGTGGACACCTGTCAACACGCCGGATATGTCGCACACGCTGGGGCAATCCACAAATCCGCAAAACGACACGGAACGTGACGGCAGCGCTTTCCACCCCCGCCCCGCAGACGGATATGAATATGAGAACGTCCCCGTATACGACGAGATCACATTTGTCGGGCTCAACGGGGTGGAGCTCGTTAAAGTGGGCACCGCCGATATGCCCGGATCGCGCAAAGTGAATTACGCAGGCTGGTTCAAGACAGACGACACAAAGGACATATCCGTCAGGGCGAACACATTCGTCAGGGCGGAGACATACTGGCAGGAACTTGACAGTCTCACCTCGCAGCGCGGCAGCGACATATATGTGTCCGACGTGACAGGTGCCTATGTAGGCTCAAACTATATCGGCATGTACACGCCCAAAAACGTGGACGCGGCGTCGGTCGAACGTGGATACGCCATTGAGTATGACCCGGAGGGACAGTCATACGCCGGCGCGGAAAACCCCAACGGCAAGCGCTTTGAGGGGATCGTGCGCTGGGCGTCGCCGGTATTCGCGGGCGGCGAGAAGATCGGTTATGTCACATTGGCGCTGGATCACGACCAAATAATGGAGTTTGTGGATCACCAGACGCCCGTAAACGAGAGGTACACGGAACTCCCCAGCGCGTATGAGGGCAATTACGCGTTTATTTGGGACTACCAGTGCCGCAGTATCTGCCACCCGCGCCACAACTCCATCGTGGGATACGACCCCGTGACGGGAGACCCGGAGATACCGTGGGTGGAGACGGAGATATACGGCGAGTTGCTCGAACGCAGCGGGCTGGACGCGGAGCGCGCGGCGGAACTCACGGCGCGCGAGAGGTTCGCCGTACTCAAGGGCAACTGGCCCAATATCATAAACTCCTCGCCTACATACGAGCTGATACGCGGGCTGGCCGTGTTCAATGACCAGAAGCGCCCGCCGGACAAAACAGCGGCGTCCGACTTGACGCAGCTGGGATACGTCGGGCTGGACGGACGCTACCTCAACAACGCCCCGCAGTGCACAGGGTGGATGGATCTGACGGCGCACGGGGGCTCGGGCTCGTTTTACATACTGTGGAGCGGCATTTGGAAGCTAAACACGGCGGCTGCGATACCGTATTACACCGGGCGCTACGCCCCGTCCGAGGATAACGGCTTTTCACGGCGCGGCTTCGGGTTTGTGGCGATAGGCGCGGGACTTGACGACTTCACGGCGCCCGCGCGCGCTACCGTCGAGCGCCTTGAGGACGCCACGCGGGAAAACCTGACCACCACGACTATTCAGCTTGTTGTGACAACGGGCATAATCCTCACGCTCGTTGTACTGATGGCGGTATGGCTGGCGTCGTTCATAACAGGCAACATCACGTATCTCATACACGGCATCTCGAGATTTCGCGCGGGGGAGCGGCAGTTCCGGTTTAAGCAGTCTGTAAAAGACGAGTTCGGGACGCTGGCCGACTCATTTGACGACATGGCGGACAGTATTGTGGGCAGCGTGCGCTCGCCGCTGAGCATTGTGGACATGGATATGAACATCATATACATGAATGAGTATAGCTTGGAAATTATCGGCTGCACTCTCGACACGGTGGTGGGCAAACCGTACCGGGATTACAGCATATACCCGTCCGGCACGGTGTACTGCCCTATAACTGCCCTGCTGGAAAACCGGGACGCCGCGACCTTGCACATCGTGAAAACCGGCAAGTATATACAGGGTGCCGCAAATTATCTTTACAACAGCGCCGGTGAAAAAGCGGGGTACATAGTATCGTCGGCAGACGTGACGGACATGGTAAACAAGCAGATCGAACTGGAGCTGGCAATTGAGGCGGCAAACGCCGCAAACGAGCACAAGGGAGAATTCCTCGCCCGCATGAGCCACGAGATACGCACGCCGATGAATGCCGTAATAGGCGTGACCAATATTGTGCGCAGCGAACTCGACTCGCTGACTGCCGAGAGCGGGTATACCTCGTGGACCGAGGACATACGCAACCATCTGAGTCAAATAGAGTCCTCGTCGCAACACCTGTTGGGGCTGCTCAACGATATACTGGATATTTCCAAGATAGAGGCGGGAAAGATCGACCTGTCGGACGAGGGCACAGATCTCAAAAAACTCGTGGAGACCGTGGCGGACATCATAAGGCCGCGTTGTGAGGAAAAGAACATCCGGTTTATCACGCAGTTTGACGACTTCCGCCCGTCCGCGTTCAAGTGCGACTCCCTGCGACTGCGGCAAGTGCTGATAAATCTGCTCGGCAATGCGGTGAAATTTACGCCGGAACTGGGCAGGATTGATTTTTGCGCGCTTGAAATTTGGCGCACCGAGAGCAGGGCGAGGTTCAAGTTTGCCGTGCGCGATACAGGCATAGGCATTCCGCAGGAGACCATTTCCACAATATTCCAGCCGTTTGAACAAGCTGACAAGGGCATAACAAGGAAATACGGCGGCACGGGTCTCGGCTTGGCCATAAGCAGCCGGATAGTCGAACTCTTCGGGGGGGAGATCGAGGTTAAGAGCACGCCTGGCGAGGGCAGCGAGTTCTCGTTTGAAATTGAGCTTGAGACCTCACATGACAGCGGCGGGGAAGATATAGAGTTCAATGATCCAACGGGCAGATTCGCCGGAAAACGCGCGCTGCTTGTGGACGACGTGGAGATAAACCGCGAGATAGTCAAGTTTATGCTCGCTCAGACCGGCATTGAATTGGACGAGGCGGGCGACGGTGCCGCAGCGGTCGGGCTGTTCAAGGAGTCCCCCCTGTATGGATACGACGTTATATTTATGGACATTCGCATGCCAGGCATGGACGGCTACGACGCGGCCCGCGCCATCAGGGCGCTCCCCAGAGACGATGCCGCCACGGTGCCCATCGTGGCGCTGACGGCGAACGCGTTCAAAGACGACATAGACAGGGCTATGTCCGCCGGCATGAATGCACATGTCTCCAAACCCGTAGAAATGGAAGCGCTCACCGAGGCGCTGTTCAAGTTCGTCCTGCACAACAAGCTGTGAGGCAGCGGCGCTGGCTCGCGCGAAAAATGCGTGAAAAAATTTGCGGGGAAATAAAAAAAGATATTGACACGGCGAAATATATGTGGTAATATTGCACTCGTTCCGCATGGGTGGCAAGCGCCCATGGGGCTCCAAAGGGAGATATACGCGACGGTGCAGTTGGCGTCGATAACGGCGAGGGTACACCCGTTCCCATTCCGAACACGGAAGTTAAGCTCGCTCGTGCCGACGATACTTGGTGGGAGACCGCCCGGCAAAATAGGTAGTCGCCAACACAGTCGTTCCCTACGGGCGCTTGCTGCGTGCGGGGCTTGTCTTGTAATCTGAGCCGTCAGATATACATTCCTCAATAGCTCAGTCGGTAGAGCATGCGGCTGTTAACCGCAGGGTCGTTGGTTCGAGTCCAACTTGGGGAGCCAGCGCGGAGGTGTCACTGTCGCGCGTGAGCGTCGGCGGCACCTCCGGAGCGATTTTACGGCAATCGTGGGCCCTTAGCTCAGTTGGTTAGAGCATCCGGCTCATAACCGGGCGGTCCCGGGTTCAAGTCCCTGAGGGCCCACCAAAATGAATGGACAGCTTCGGCTGTCCATTCATTTTGGGAGCCGGAGGCTCATATAAATTTGCAGTCGTCGGGCAAAGCCCTCCGACCTGACGCGCCACTTGGCGCGGCTCGCTCGCGCTCGCAGTGAATGGACAGCTTCGGCTGTCCATTCATTTTGGGAGCC
>JAITEC010000170.1 GCA_031282225.1 Oscillospiraceae bacterium
GACGCGGACGTGGGCTATGAGGCGAAGATAGGCCGTATAAGCGAACAGGCAGTGTACTACCTCATGAGCCGCGGGCTGAGCGAGGAGGACGCCACGGCAATGATCGTAAACGGCTTCGCCGAGCCCATATCCAAGGCTCTGCCGCTCGAATACGCCGTGGAGATGAACAATTTGATCTCGCTGGAGATGTCGCGGTCGCGGACATAAACCGTTTTGGGGGAATATAATATAATGTTCACGCAGCACACGCAATTTGACCATCTCAACGCGCTCCCGATACGCACGTGGCGCCGGCTGGGGATAAACGATACGCAAGTATCCGCCCACGTGACCGGCGGCGAGTTTTCGGGCACTTGCGATATTTCGCTGTCGGCGGAGCTGTCTGCGTTCCCCAAAGGCGCTTCGCTTATCGGCTTCGGCTCGCAAGGCGTCACGAGCGCCCTCGGCGCGGAGGCGGAGCGCTTCACGCTTGAGCACCGCAACGCCGGGCTGTGTATCCGCGCGCCGCGGGGTACGGCCGTATCGGAGCCCTCCGCGGCGCGCTATGTCATAGGCGAGGCCATGTCGCTGTGCGACTGCAATATCGTCATTGCGGAGCCCCACAGCAATTTGGACATTATAATAACGTACGCCTCGGATATCGCGTCGTCAGGGGCTTCGTTCCACAGCGGGATGACGCGCGTTATCGCCGGAGAGGGCGCTGTAGTGCGCATAGCCACTGTCCAAACGCTGAACTCCGGCGCCGTGCACCTGAGCGATTTCGCCGCCGTATGCGAGGCGGGCGCGCGCGTAGAGTACACGCAAATCGAGCTGGGCGCGTCCGTCACGGTATCGGGCTGCCACATAGATCTGCAAGGGGACAGCTCGTCCGCCCATACCGACACGTTTTACTTTGGCGACGGCGAACGCAAACTCGATTTCAACAACATCATAAGGCACGCCGGCGAGCGCACGATAAGCGAGATGAATGCGGGCGGCGCGCTCTTTGGGAGCGCGGAGAAGATATACCGCGGGACATTGGACTTCATTCGCGGCTCAAAGAAAGCCGCGGGCGCCGAACGCGAGAACACACTGCTCTTCTCGCCGAAGGCGCGCAACCGCTCGGCGCCGCTCATCCTGTGCGGCGAGGAGGACGTGGACGGCAGGCACGCCGCTACAATAGGCAGGCTAGATGCCGCAAAGCTATTTTATATGCTCTCACGAGGCCTGACAGAGACCGACGCGAAACGGCTGATGACCGTATCGCTGCTCGACGCCGCGCTCCGCCCCGTGCCCGATGTGGGCCTGCGCGAGTACGCGGGCAAATATCTCAGCGAAAGGATAATATAAGAAATTGACTAAGAACAACAGGAAAAATTTGTCGGATGATTTTCCGATTTTAGCGCAAAAGATCAACGGCCACCAATTCGTTTATCTCGACAGCGCAGCCACAAGTATGCGCCCTGCCTATGTCCTCGACAGGATCGACGCGTTCTACAAATCGTCGGCGGCGAACCCGCACAGGGGCGTATACGCGCTGGCGGAGCGCGCCACGGCGGCGTATGAGGGCGCTCGCGCGTCCGTCGCGCGCTTCGTGGGCGTCGATGCGGACGAGATAGTCTTTACACGCAACGCCAGCGAATCGCTCAATCTCGTCATGTACTGCTACGCGGCCCTGCGGCTCGGCCCCGGCGACAGCATCGTCATACCTATATCCGAGCACCACTCGAACCTCGTCACGTGGCAGATCGCCGCAGCGAAAACGGGCGCCGAGCTGCGGTACCTCTATGTTGACGCTCAAACTGGATATATACCAGACGGCGAGATAGAAAAAAAGATCGACAAGACGACAAAGATAGTCGCGTTCGCCCATGTGTCAAACGTGCTCGGGGCGCTGTTTCCCGTAGAAAAGCTCGTGTCGCGCGCGCGGGACGCCGGTGCCATAACGGTGCTGGACGCCGCGCAGAGCGTACCGCATCTGCCCGTCGATCTGAAGGGGCTCGGCGTGGATTTCGCTGCGTTCTCCGCGCACAAGATGTACGGCCCCATGGGTATAGGAGTGCTTTACGGCAGGCGCGCGCTGCTCGAAGAGATGCCGCCGTTCCTGTACGGGGGCGACATGATAGAGTATGTGCGCGAACAGGACACGGATTTTGCCGCCCCGCCGCACAAGTTCGAGGCCGGCACGCAGAATGCCGGCGGCGCCGTGGGCCTTGCGGCTGCTATAGAGTATATTGACTCCGTCGGCTGGGAGCGCATAGAAGCAAACGAGGCGGCGCTGATGCGCCGGCTCATAAAGGGCCTGGGGGATTTGCGACACATGAGCATAATAGGCGACGCCGACCCGGACGCCCGCCGATACGGCGTCGCGTCGTTCAACATCGACGACGTGCACTCGCACGACGCGGCTACTATACTCGACAGCTACGGCATAGCCATACGCGCCGGCGCGCACTGCGCGCACCCGCTGCTCGACTACCTCGGCGTCAAGGCGAGCTGCCGCGCGAGCCTGGGGCTATACACCACGGAGCGGGACGTGGACGCGCTTCTAGAGTGCATCCCGCTCGTCAGGAGGAAGCTCGGATATGGAGATTGATTCTCTCTATTCGGAGATCATAACTGAGCACAGCCGCTCGAAGCGCAATAAACGCGAGCTTGAGCGCCGCACGGTCGTTCAAAATGGCGTAAACCCGAGCTGCGGCGACGAGTTGTCGCTGGAGTTGCTCGCGGAGGACGGGCGCATAACCGACGCGGCATTCACCGGCGTGGGCTGCGCCATATCGCAAGCCTCCTCTTCCATGATGGCGGATGTAATAAGGGGCAAGAGCCTGGATGAGGCCGCGCGCCTCTGCTCAGCCTTCCTGGGCATGATAAAAGGACAGGTGCCGGATGCGGCCACTATGGATGCCCTGGAGGATGCCGCCGCCCTCCAAGGCGTGTCAAAGATGCCTGCCCGCGTCAAATGCGCCGTATTGCCCTGGCACACGCTAGAGCGCGCTCTGCGCGCGATCGACGGGTAACGCGGCTCACTTGCGAGCTTACAGTGAAAGTGGCATACAACCGAGGCAAGATCGGCGGAGGTGCGCCATGAATACCCGGCCGAGGACTATTACTACACCGTAATGCCCAGCAGTACGCCCGCAGACAACCCCGCGCGGAAACTTGTGTACTGGCTGCTCACCGACGACGGGCAGGCAGTGGCCGCCCGCGCGGGCTATATCCCTGTGCGTATATATCACTCAACCCGACGGCAGGAAGTTTCATGCCACTTTCTGGGACTGGGAGCCGGAGCGTTGAATTTTAATCGGAGTTTAACCTTAGATTAACGTTAAACGGTTCCATCATTCGCGCTTTTAGTGTACAATTTATCTCGTTCCGGTATGTTGAAATTAAAGAAAGGATATGCTGAAATGAGGATAGGTCTCTTTACGGACTCATATTGCCCGCAGGTAAACGGCGTCGCCACATCGGTGCTCATGCTGAAAGAAAACCTGGAACTGCTCGGGCACACGGTGTTCGTCTTCACCACGAGCGACCCTTCGGCGCGGGAGGGGGAGAGCGGCGTATACAGGATCCCGAGCGTCCGCGCCGTCGCCGGGCGCAGGCTCGCCTATCCCCCGCCTGGCGTCATGAAAACCGTCGCCTCGCTGCGGCTCGATATTGTCCACACGCACACAGAATTCACATTGGGGCTGCTCGGCAGAAAGGCCGCCCGTAAAAACAACATCCCCCTCGTGCACACAATGCACACGATATATGAATACTATACGCACTATATCCCTGGTACGAGGCAACTGGATACCCTAAAAAAAGGCATGGTAAAAAAGCTCTGCGCCGCTTGGTGCAACAGCGCGGACAGGGTCATAGTGCCAACGCGCAAGGTAGAGCAATTGCTGTCGTCCTATGGCGTCGTGCGGGAGACTTGCGTCGTCGCAACGGGAATAGACATCGGCAAGTTTCGCGGCGAGCCGGGCCTGGCGGACGCGGCCGAGGCGCTGCGGCGCGATTTGTGGATACGGGAAGATGACAAAGTGATAGTCAGCATAGGGCGCGTGTCGAAAGAGAAGAACATTGAAGAGCTGCTCCTGGCCATGAAAACATACTTGCCGCTGCGCCCCGACGTCCGCTTCCTCATAGTCGGCGACGGCCCAGCCAAAAAACATCTCGAGGGCATGAGCCGCGACCTCGGGCTCTCGGAGCGCGTGACATTCTTAGGGGAACAGCCCTGGGAGGGCATCGCCGCTTTCTATAGGCTGGGGCATGTATTTATCAGCGCTTCGCGCAGCGAGACACAGGGACTTACATATATTGAGGCGCTCGCCGCCGGGCTGCCCGTCGTCGCCAAAGCGGATCCCTGCCTCGACGGCACGTTGCTCAACGGCGTCAACGGCTATACGTTCACCGATTCCGGCGGGATGGAGCGGGCTTTGGACAACCTGCTCTATGACTGCGCGCGGTACAGGGAATTCTCAAACCAGGCGGCGCTGTCCGCCGGAAAGTTCTCGGCGGAACATTTTGCGCGCGCAGTGCAATCGGTCTATCTCGAAGCGCTGGCTGACGGCGCCGACCTGCCGGAAGAACTTACAGTATGACTGCAAACTAATTATGAGGGGGCTGCAATTATGTCCGGCATTCGCTATCCGCACTTATTTAAACCGATTCGCCTCGGCGGGACAGTGTTCAAGAACCGAATTTTCGCGTCTCCCACCGGGTTTCGAGATTTCACTGCGGAGGATTTTATAACGCCGGACGGTTGCGCTTACTACGAGCGAAAAGCGCTCGGCGGGGCGGCGTCTGTCTGCGTTGGGGAGACATGCGTCTCAAACGCGTTCGGGAAACACGGCGAGCAGCACTTGGTGCTAGATAACCCAAAAGCTGCCAACAGCCTCGGGCGGCTGTGCAATATCGTACAGCGGCACGGCGCTGTGTGCTCGGCGGAACTCCAGCACGCCGGCTGGGCGGCAAACAGGCACCGGGATACTCCGGGGCCGGCTTATGCACCCATCGACGGAGAGCACGACGGGAGGTTTGTCCCGGCCATGCCCGACAGCGCCATCGAGGACACCATTGAGCACTGGGGTCGCGCTGCGGGCTTTGCCAAACGGGTGGGTTTCGGCATGGTCACGCTGCACGCGGGACACGGCTGGCAACTGCACCAGTGGATGTCGCCGCTGACGAACACTCGCCGCGACAGGTGGGGGGTACGCTTGAAAACCGCATGCGCCTGCCCATTTCAATTTTGCAGTCCATACGGCGCCATGTCGGCCCAGACTATCCCATCGAGGTGCGCATCTCCGGCTCCGAGGCTTACGAAGGCGGGTACGGCATAGAAGAGGGCATCGAGTTCGCCCGCGCGTTTGAGCCCTACATCGACTTGATCCACGTGTCAACCGGCAACTACGACGTGGACGAGGTGTTCACGGTGACCCACCCGAGCATGTTCCTTGAAGAGGGCGTGAATGTGCGCTACGCCGCCGCCGTGAAACGCCGCGTCAATATCCCCGTAGCCACCGTCGGCTCGCTCGGAGACCCTGGACAGATGGAGGAAATCATAGCGTCCGGCAGGGCGGACGTCGTGGAGTCGGCGCGCTCGCTCATAGCGGATCCCGATCTGCCCAACAAAGCGCGCGAGGGCCGCCAGGACGATATCCGCCCGTGCCTGCGGTGCCTCAACTGTTTCTCGGTACTGCTCCCCACAGGCTTTTACACGTGCTCCGTAAACCCGGAGCAGGGGTACGACATAGAGCTGCGCAGCGCTGCTGCAAAACCCAGAAAACAGCGCGTGCTCATTATAGGCGGAGGCCCGGCAGGGATGCAGGCGGCGCTCACATGCGCCAGGCGCGGGCACGAGGTCGTGCTCTGCGAAAAATCGCCGAGGCTTGGCGGTGCCCTGCGCTGCGAGGAAAACGTGCCGTTCAAGCGTCGCGTTGGCGCGTACCTGGATTATATGGAAAGACAGATAAGCCGCGCGCCCGTGGAGGTGCTACTTAATATGCCGGTGACGCCGGAGATCGCCGGCGCCATGAACGCAGATGTTATTATAGCGGCGCTAGGCGGCAAACCCGCCTCGCCGCCCATCCCCGGGCTCGGCAGCCCCGGCGTTGTGCTTGCGTCGGAGGCTTATGCCGACGCGTCGCTTGTCGGTGCCACGGCCGTAATTCTCGGCGGCGGCCTCGCGGGCACGGAGCTCGGAATATATCTCGCATCGCTCGGCAGGGACGTGGACATCTTGGAAATGACGGGCGGCATCAACGACGGAGGCAATTTTCTGCACGTCAAAGCGCTCAATGTGGAAATCAAAAAGTATGGCGTGCGCATGCATTTCAACACGCGCGCCGACGCGATCTCTCCCCCCCGCGTCGAGGCGGAGGACACGCAAGCGCGCGCCAAGCGCGTGTTTGAGGCAGACACGGTCATAAACGCCCTCGGCACGCAGCCGCTGCAGGAAGAGGCGCTGGCTTTTTATGACCGCGCTGCGCAATTTCATATCATTGGCGACTGCCGGAGCGCGCGGAACATGGAGCGCGCCGTCAGCAACGCTTTTCACGTCGCGCGCGATATAGGCGCCTATTGAAATTCAAAGCGTAACATCTTTTGGCGATTATGAATAGAATGGCTTGAGGTTCGGGCGTCTTATGCATTTACTGCATCATCCGAACCCGTTAATAATCGTCAAAGGAGATAACGTCTTGTACAATCAAAATATCACCTGTTGCACTAAATGCAACAATTCTCCGTGCGGATGCGACACGGGAACATACTGCCCTGTCGGGCCGGCGGGGCCTGTTGGGCCGCGCGGCGATACAGGCCCCGTAGGACCGCGCGGCACGCAGGGAAGCCCTGGACCGGCCGGCGCGCCGGGTATGCCCGGATGCCCGGGCCCTGCGGGACCGCAGGGCCTAAAAGGCGACGACGGCGCCCCGGGGGCTATGGGGCCGGCAGGGCCTACGGGAGCCACCGGGCCCGTAGGCCCGCAGGGACCTACAGGAGCCGCCGGGCCCGCAGGCCCGCAGGGACCCAAGGGCGACACTGGCCCCGCGGGCTCGCAGGGATCTACAGGAGCCGCCGGACCCGCGGGCCCGCAGGGACCCAAGGGCGACACCGGACCCGCAGGCCCACAGGGACCGCAGGGACCGCAAGGGCCTCCGGGTACATCGCCCCCGGCGCCGACCGCGCCAACACCAGATACGCAGTTCGGCACAGCTAAATTCTGCTCCGCTGCCAACACCGGCGCCGCAACGCTGAACGACGGTTCGTTTGTCACGTTCAACCGCGACGAGGCGTTTTCCGGAGCGCGGATAGAAGCCGACCGCGCGACGCTGACACTGGATGATCCCGGCAAATGGAAGATAACTGCGGGAGTGTCTGTGGCATCGTTTACGGGCGCCCCGACACTCACAATGGGGCGCGATGCCGTCTCTCCCGCGTTTAAGCTGGCAATTGCCGCACCGGGAACCGCATCTTTTGAGTGGATTGCAGATCACCCCGCCGGGACCCGTCTAAAAATCTTCGTCACAGGCGGCCAGATAGCGCTGACAGGCGACAGCAACGCGTATCTCACGGCAGTAAAACTCAGCGCCTGACACTCTCGCTGAAACAAAAAAATATCCGAGCCGGAGAAAATGTCCCCGACCCGGACGCGAAAAAGGCCGCGCGTCAATTCACTTGGCAGCGGCCTTTTTATATCGGCTTGCCGTGCGCAACTGTTCCCGGGCGGCTTTCATAGTGGTATCTGTGACATTCTCTCCGCCTATGAGGCGCGACAGCTCCAAAATGCGCCCGCGCTCATCTAGCTTTTCAATGCTCGTCACTGTGCGCCCGTCACGCTCGGATTTGCTGATTGCGAAGTGCGCATCCGCCATTGCCGCTATCTGGGACAAGTGCGTCACGCACAGTACCTGCCTGCGAGCAGCCAAATCGCTGAGTTTTTCAGCCACGCGCTGTGCCGCCACGCCCGAAACTCCGGCATCGACCTCGTCGAACACCATCGCGTCGACGCCGTCGTTTTCAGTTAGCACGTTCTTGAGCGCCAGCATAATGCGCGACAGTTCGCCGCCGGAGGCTATACGGCTTATGCGTCCCGGCGCCTCTCCGGCATTTGCCGACATCAAAAACCTCACGCTCTCATTGCCCGATGCGGACAGGCCGAGTTCGCCTCCTGCGGGCTCAAACTCAATCTCAAACTGAACTTGCGCCATATTCAACCGCGCCAGTTCCTCCGTTATGCGCGAGCGGAGCCGCTCGGCGGCGTCTCGCCGCGCTTCCGTCAGGCTATCGGCCGCCTGGCGGGCGCGTGCGATTGCGTCCGCCAACTCCGCGCCAAGCCGCCTGGATCGCTCTCCCGAAAGCTCAATATCGTTCAACCGCGCCCGGCACTCTTCCAGGTATCCGAGAGCGGCCCCCTCGTCGCCCCCGTATTTCCGCGTGACGCGCAGCAGCTCCGCGCGCCTGTCCTCCAGGCTCTCGAGCTCCTCGGGAGAGAATTCCAGACTC
>JAITEC010000040.1 GCA_031282225.1 Oscillospiraceae bacterium
TCCGACGCCAGATACGCTATGAACGGAGCGAACCGCTCCGGCGGTTCCGTACCGTCGTAGGTAACTATCGGCACACCGGTCGCCGTTGACATCTCGTCCTCGGCGACGACCTTATCGAACACCTCCATGTCCACGGACGCCCTCGTCTTAGCTCCCGGAGCGAAAGCGTTTGCGGTTATACCGTCCTCCGCGAGCTCGCACGCGAGCGCCCACGTGAGTCCCAGCACACCAGCATTAGCGGCGCTGTACTCCGCTTGCCGGATGGGCCCGCCCATAAAAGCGCCCGAGGTGCAGTTTATTATGCGCCCCCACTTTCTTTTTTTCATATGCGGAACAGCGTGGCGCAGCACGTAAAAATATCCTGTGGGCTTAACGGCGTTAACCTTGTCCCACAGCTCCTTTGAAATCTTATCAAACGGTGCAAACCCAAAAGCGCCCGCGACATTGACGACGATATCCGCCTGTCCGTATACGTCAAGCGCCGTGTTTACCAGCCTTTTCGCGTCATTGAAGTCGGTTATGTCGGCAAAGCACGCCGTCGCCTCTCCGCCGCCTGCCCTGATCTCCGCGGCCGTCGTCTCCGCATCGCCGATGTAAGTGTCCATCTCCCGGAGCACCCACTCGCGCATCTGCTCGGTCATGCGACTGAGTTTTTCGTCGTCGAGCTGATTTAGCGGATTGTGTCCTGTTATCGGGGCTCGATTATTTGTAACGACGCTGGCGCCCTCGGCCGCCAGCGCTTTTGCCACCGCGCGTCCGATGCCCTGTCCGGAGCCGGTGACTATTGCCACCCTGCCCTCCAGATGATTTCCCATAGGTATAACCATGCCTTTCGTTTCACTACAGGCACAAAACGACCATCAAAAGGCATGGTCATAATGTGCAAGTTTTGCGGTTGCCCGCAAGGGCGAGCAAAACGCACTGAAATCAAATGAAGTTTGAACTTGTTTCAAACTTCTCCCTCATTCAAATTCCGCCGCTATTTTCGTCATGATCTCCGAAATATTTATGTGCTGCGGACAGTGCTCCTCACAATTGCGGCAACCTATACATGTGGACGGGAAGCGCCCGTCCGCAGTCGCCTCCATGAAAGGCATACCGCTTCCCACTTTCTGTCTGTACGCGAGAAAATCGTTGTATATGTGCATGAGGAACGGGATATTGAGCTTCTGCGGACAGTTGTCTACACAATATCTGCATCCCGTACACGGGATCCTCGGCACACTGTTGATAACCTTGACGACCTCGCGCAACGTCTCAAGCTCGCCCGCTGACAGCGGCTTCAAGCTCTTTATGGTCGCCGCGTTGTCGCGCAGCTGTTCCATTGTGTTCATACCACTTAGCATCGCGATAAGACCGTCGAGCGACGCCGCGAAGCGTACCGCCCACGACGCCTCCGACACATCCGGATTCGCCGATCTGAGTATCTCCTCGGCCTGAGAACCGGCGCCCGCGAGCAGACCGCCCTTCACCGGCTCCATTATGACAAACGGCTTATCGTGCCGTCTGGCCGTCTCGTACAGATCGCGCGAGCGCACCTTCTCATCCTCCCAGTCCAGATAATTTATCTGGAGCTGCACGAATTCGGCGTCCGGGTGTCGCGTGAGTATAGCGTCAAGGTTCTCGGGAGTGTCATGGAACGAGAAGCCGTAATGCCTTATCCTCCCGGCTTCCTTCAGCGCCCGGGCAAATTCCCACGCCCCCAGTCCCTCTAGCTTCTCGCATTGGCTCAGGCTCAGACCGTGGAACAGGTAGTAGTCGAGATAATCCACCCCAAGCCGCCGCATGGACGTCTCAAAGGTTTCACGCATATCCTCCGGTCTGTTCACCATAAACGTGGGCATTTTAGTGGCTATAGTGAACCTCTCGCGAGGGTGACGGCGCACAAGCGCCTCGCGCAGCGCCTCCTCTGAGCCGTTGTAGATATACGCCGTGTCAAAGTACGTAAAACCATCGTCCAGAAAGGCGTCTACCATCTCCATCATCGGAGCGTAATCCAGACTGCCATCCTGCTTCTCCGGCAGTCTCATGAAACCAAAGCCCAATTTACCTGTGTTCTCCCCGAGATATTTTTCTCCCATAGTGAAGCAGCTCCAATTATCTTTTTATTGTCCGAACTCAGCGCGTTTGCGGGGCGTTTAAGCCCTGCAAACAAAAAATCATCTGTTCCCGGAGGGAGGCGTCAGATTCGGCGGCAGCGGATTCTTCATGCCAACGCGGAACTCTTCGCCCGTCTCCTTGCGCATCCAGACTGTGGACAGCCGCTGTTTTGCAGGCGTGACGAGCGTTAGCGCGCCGTGAGGACACTCCTCGACGCATCCACCGCAGTACCAGCACTCCTCCGCAAACACGACTATGGGCTCGCGGCCCCTCTCCGGGTGCGGCATCATCACATCGCTCGGGCACACGTTCACACAGCTGTTACAGCCCACGCATTTCTCCTTGTCAAATGACAGTATCCGGCACGGACCGGACTGACTCGGATGTGAATATGCTACCATAATTACACTCCCCCTCACTTATATATCCAAAGCTGCAAATTGTTGGTAGTTTTCTTCAAGGTCTGACGAGTACGGCGCCTCGAGGTGGTAGTACAGCGACAGATCGCGCGTGTGTACCTGTCCGTCTTTGAGCGATATCGGGATGAGCTTTTTCTGCGCCTCGTCGTACTCGGGGTAGTCGTTGCGGAAAAATCCGAGACCCTTTACGCTCCCGCGGCGCGCCTTCGCGGCTTCCATATACGCTATACCCAGTTCGCACAGCGACAGGCTCTCGATGGCGCGCACGAGCTCGTGCGGGTTTGACGCGTACATGCGCTGCCCCTCCGTCTCATACAGGTCGTTCATGCGGCGGATGCCCATGTCGAGCGTGTACTCCGTCTTATAGTCGCCGCAGTAATCCTGCATGATCTTCGCAATGGCGTAGTTGAGCTCTTTCCAGCCCACGTCGCCGTTTGTCCTTATCGGCGCGTAGCAGCGCTCGCGCTCGCGGCGTATCTGGTCGGCGTCCGGCTCCACGGCCTCGTTTTGCCGCGCGTACAGCGCCGCCTGTCTGCCGGAATAGCGCCCCGACGTGTGCGACTCTCCGTGGCAGCCGTGTCCAAAGATCGGCCCGCAGCCGGCGGCAAACAGTCCCGGCAGCGAGGTCTGGAGCCGCCAGTCCACAAGGTACCCGCCGCCGCCGCCGCGCCAGTTGGCCGGCGTGTTTTCCGGGCCGCACCACGACGTGTCTATCGGGAAACGGCTGTAATCCTGCACGGGATATTGCAGCAGATCCTTATCGGGGTCAAAGCCCCACTTCGTGAGGTTTTGATATATCGGCACGCGGCACTTGCCCTCGTGGGCGAGCATGAGTCCGAATATCATCCTGCGCGAAGTGGCCGGCAGCTTTGTCATGTCGTTGTAGAACGGCTGCTCATACTCTCCCGCCATGACCTTCTTCCACAGCTCGGGATCTGTCGTAGTTATCCTGTACTGTGGCTTATAGCCGTTATCAAGTCCGATGCCGTGACCGATGATGAAGGAGTTCTCATCCGAGGCCTTGAATATATCCGCCTCGTCGTACAGGAGCTTACCGTATGCGTTGGCGTAATACACGTCCTTGCCGTTGCGGTCCACCGTGGGCGCGCCCTGATATGTATTGTTGTTGTTGCCGGTGCTGTACGGCGCGTACCCCAGACCGGAGAGAACCGCCCTGCCGCTCATCTCCATGCCCACAAATTCCGCTCCGGCGCGCCAGCCTATGGTGTTGCCCAGCGCTGTCTGATTGAGGTTGCACATAGACTGACTCTCCGTCAGCTCCGGCGCGAAGCCCCACAGTCTGTTTGTACGCCCGGCGCTTATTATGACGGCCTTCGCCTTGACGACGATGAACTCGCCCGTGCGGTCGTTTACGCCCGTGGCGCCTATGACGCGCGCGCCCTGTCTGCCGCCCTCCGTTAGAAGGGACGTCACACACGTGCGGTCAAATACCTGTACTCCCAGACGGCGCATCTCCCTGTCTACGCACGGCTTGATGTTGTAGCCGTAGATGCGAAGACAGTGCTTGTTCTCAATGTCGTATGCGAACATCAGCTTCGTCTCGTCGTCGCGGAAAATGCTGCCCTTGTACTCGTCGTCCTCGTCGCGTATCTGTACGCCCATCTTCTCGACCTCAAGCAGCGTATCGTAGCCCTCTTTGCCTATGACGTAGCGCGCGAGGCCGTTTGTGAAGCCGTCGGTCGTGTCCATCGCCGCCTCGGAGTACATCCTCGGCGTCACCTTTGAGCACGGGTTTGTCACCGCGCCGTGCCAGTGGTCTACGCCCGCGCCTCCTTCCCCGCTGCGCTTGGAGAAGCCGCGGTCCATGACCACGACGCTCACCCCGCGCTGCCGCGCCGAGATGGCTGCCCGGCAGCCGGCTACGCCGCCGCCTACGACAAGCACATCGCACGACACGACCGTCTCCTTGTCATACCCCAACTCGTACGGCCACTGGGGCACCTTTCCCGTCTCCGCCACATACTCGTGCCAATTCATATGTATTCCTCCCAAGTTTGTACTAAATTTACAAATTTATATTGTCATTGTAGCGTATTTTTAAGCGAATTGCAAATGAATTTTACAGCGCGAGTACAAGACGCACTATTCAGTGCGTCTTGTACCAGTCGCGGGCGTAATCAAAGAAAAACTCCTTTATGATGTCGCGTTTTGCGTTGGCCTCGGCGTCGTCCGGTAGGCCGCCTATCATCGCGCCAAAAGTGAACCCTCCGCCTGGGGCGAATGTGTCTGTGTATTCGACTAGAGCGTCTTTTAGCGCCTTTTCGCCCACGCTCTTGCTGCCAAGCGGGCCCTGCGAGTCCCAGCAGCCGGAGAGAGCGAGGCGGCCTGTGTACTTGCGCTTGACGGCTTTCAGATCGTTCGATATTTGCGCGGGGTTCCACTCACTCACGCCCAAATCGAGCCAGTCGTCTATGAACTGCTCGCTCTTTCCGCAGTCGTGACG